>JBKHAU010000449.1:0-2794 GCA_046542725.1 Opitutales bacterium | reverse complement strand
GTATTCCCGCAGCCGCTGTAGTTCATGTACTCTCCGTCCTCGCTGAGGAGGAAGTAGTAGTCCTTGTCGATGTACTGCAGGTAATTGGGGTTGCCCACGTGGTTGTAGACAACGTCGAGAACGACGGCCAGACCGGCCTCGTGGAAGGCGTCGACGAGGGCGCGAAACTCTGCCACCTGCGTCGCTCGCGTGGGGTCCTTGGCGTAGTGGCTGGCGGGCGAAAAGTAGTTCACCGGCATGTAGCCCCAGCCGTATTCCTTTGGGTCGACCGTATCGAACTCATGCACGGGCTGCAGTTCGACGGTGTTCACGCCCAGTTCGCGCAGGTAGCAGCTCTCTTCCTTGAGCCAGGCGGTGAGTCCGCGGTAGCCGTCACGGGCGTCTTCCTCGAGATCGATCGGAGCGCGCGCGAGCACATCGCGCAAATGCACCTCGACGACCACCATGTCATGCCAGGCGGGCGGAGTGAACGGCCGCTTGACGGCCGGGAACCGCTCCGGCGCGAGGACGATGCCGGGCCCGAGCGGGCCCACGCAGGCCTTGGCGTAAGGGTCGAGAATGCGGAAACGGCCGTCGAAATGGCTGAAGCCGTCGCGCTCCGCCCCGGCGACGGAAAAATAGTAATACCACCCGTCGCGGTTTCCGGGCACGGCCACTTCCCAGACCTTGCCGTCGGCCAGACGCATCGGGAGGCCCCGCGGACTCGTCTCCTCGAGATCTTCGTAGAGATGCACCATCACCCGGCTCGCCCGGGGCGCGAAGAGGCGGAAAACGGTCTGACCGCCCTCCACTCGCGCGCCGAGCGGAAGGTGGGAGCTGAGCTGCTTGAGAAAGACCCCGGGAAGCATCGGCACCGACTCGGTGTAGTCACCTTCCTGGTACACCAGTCGCGCGACCGGGCTGCGCGAAAGCGGCAGCGGGGTGCGGAAGAAGAAGCGGTGTCGGCCGGTGCGTTCGGCGTTGAGGCGATAGTTGCGGTTGCCCTCCTCATCGATGAAGACGTTGGGCGCGTCGGAGGCGGCCTCGAGCCAATGTCCCTGCGCGGTGACGAACTTGAAGAGGTGGGGCCCCTCCCCCTCGAAGACGGCCGCATCGACCTTCAGCGCGTGGTAGCTCTCACCCTTGAAATGAGTCAGGCGCAGGCGCCAGCGGTCATCGCCGATGGCCGCGGCCCAGCCGTTGAAGCTCCCGGCGAGATAGACCTTTTCCTTTTCCAGGCCGAACTCCTTGAGGCGCTCGAAGCGCAGCATGAAGGTGTAGCGGCCCTTTTCCGCATAGTAGCCGCTGTGGCTGCCGTAGTCGCTGAGGGGCGCGCGATGGAGGCGCTCGAGGGGCAGGCGGTCGTCGCCCCAGTAGAGGCGGGGGCCACGCTTGCCCGGCCAATCGCGCGACAGGTTGACCACCCCCTCGTTCAACGATGTCCACGAGGCGTTAAGCAGGACCGGTTTTTCAACCTCTGGGGCAGGAACAGACTCCACGGCTTGCTTTCTATCCGACCCCTTGGACGATGGAAGGAAGAAACTGTGAACGCCCCGAAAAAGATCCTTGTCGCCCTCTCCGGGGGCGTCGACAGCGCCGTCGCCGCCCTCCTCCTCCGTGACCAGGGCCACGATCTGGCCTGCGCCTACATGAAAAACTGGATCAACGAGGAGGAGATCTTTGGCCACTGTCCCTGGCAGGAGGACATCGAGGACGGCCGCGCGGTCGCCCGCCATCTCGGTCTCGAGTTCGACGTCATCAACTTCATGCAGGACTACCGCGAGCGGGTCGTGAAATACCTCGTCGAGGGCTACCAGCGCGGCCTCACGCCCAATCCCGACGTGATGTGCAACCGCGAGATGAAGTTCGGCGTGCTCCTCGATTGGGCCCGCGAACACGGCTTCGACGCTGTCGCCACCGGTCACTACTGCCGCAGCATATCGCACAACGGCGAGCCCGCCCTTCTCGAAGGTGTCGACGAGAACAAGGACCAAAGCTACTTCCTCGCCCTCGTCACGCCCGATCAGCTCGAGCAGGCGGTGTTTCCCGTCGGACACCTCACCAAGCCCGAGGTCCGCGCCCTCGCCCACGAACGCGGGCTGCCCAATGCGGGCAAGAAGGACAGCCAAGGGATTTGCTTCATTGGCGAGGTGAAGATCAATGACTTTCTCGAGCAGTTCATCGACGACCAGCCGGGGGACATCGTGAGCGTGGAAGGTCGCGTTCTCGGCCAGCACCGCGGCCTCCACCGCTATACCCTCGGCCAGCGGCGCGGCATCGGTGTGCCCTCCAACGCCGACAACGAGTTTTACGTCGTGGTCGGCAAGGATCTTCCCCGCAACCGCCTCGTCGTGGCCTTCGAAAGCAGCCGCCCCCCGGCCCTCTGGCACGAACAGGCCCGTCTCCACCAGCTCAGCTGGCTCACCCGCCACCCGCCCGTGGCCGAGCGCGAACTCCTCGTGAAAGTGCGCTACCGCGATCCCTCGACGCGCGCCACCTTCACCCCTCAGCCCGGCGGTGCCGCCTCGCTGCGCTTTGCCGAGCCGCAGCGGGCCATCGCCCAGGGCCAGGTCTGCGCCCTCTACGACGGCGAGCGACTCCTCGGCGGAGGAGTCTTTTTCTGAATGTGTCGACCGTTGCCCGCCCCCAACCGCACCACCGGATCTAACAATTTGCCGGCTTCCGGCGTCTCACTACCATGAACCTGACCAACCCCTTCCCGTCGATGACCACCCGTCTGCTTTGCTGCCTCCTCCTTGCCCTTTTCGGGGTGAGCGCGTTCGCCGCCGCCCCGCCCCTGCGCAACTTCCCCGAC
>JBKHAU010000448.1:0-2797 GCA_046542725.1 Opitutales bacterium | reverse complement strand
CACCTGCTTCAGGAGCGCCTCGATCTCGAGCGCAACGCCTTCGAGCGTCTCGAGGTCGGGACCGTAGACCTTGAGGCCCATGGGAGCACGCATCCCGCTCTGGAGCATGACAATGCGGGCTGCGATCGGCTGGAGCTTGGGCGCCGAGGTCGTCCCCGGGATCGAGGCCGCCGCCACGATCTCGTCCCAGATATCGTCGGGTGAGCGAATCTCGTCGCGCCACTGGCGGTAGGGCCGCCCGTCCTTGTCGGGGATCAGTTCGCCTGCCGCATCCCGCTCGAACTCGTTGTTGGCCTCGTCATAGGCGAAGGAGAGGATATGGCCTCCCGCGTCCGTGCGATACTCGCTCTTGTAGTTGATGATGGTCTCGATCATCGAGATCGGGGCGGGGTCCAGGGGGCTCTCCACCCGGCCGATCTTGCCCACCGCCGACTCGACCTCGGGGATGGCGTTGATCGCCATGTCCTGTTTTCTGAGGACATCGAGGGCCTCGCCGATCGAGGCGTGGGGCATCGTCGTGGGCATGAGGAGGAACGAGCCCTCGTCGAGGTCGGGCATGAACTCCTGCCCGAGGCCCGGAAGGTCGTGGTAGAGTTTTGAATACAACCCGATGTCCTCCGCCCCGTCGGGAAGCCAGGCGAAGACCTTGCCGAAGCCGAGCCAGATGACGAAGCCGAAGAGCACGATGGCCGCACTGCCGGCGAGGAAGAGCGTTTTGAAGCGCAGGAGGATGCGCAACATCGGGGCGTAAAAGCGGATGAAAAGCGCGAAGGCGCCCAGCAGGCCGCCCACCGTGAGGAGGACGAAGAGGACGTTGCCCACCCGGTGTTCCGGCCCCAGCGGTTGCCAGTCGGCGGCGAGAATGAAGGCGACGATGAGGGCGACGATGAGATTGAACCCCACCATCGTGCCGCGCCGGAGGAGCGCCGGAAGGAGGTCCCCCGCGAGGTGGAAAGCCGCCGCCCCGATCATGACGAGACCCAGCCACCAGGGCACCCAGCTGACGAGCAGCGGTCCGAGCAGGCCCGCGAGGCCGATCAGGCCCCAGAGGCCGAACTTGCTCCAGCGGGAGGAATGCCGTCCCGCGATCAACCAGTGGGCGAGCGGGGGCAGGATGGTGAGCGCGACGACGATCGAGCCGATGAGGGCAAAGGTCTTGGTATACGCCAGCGGGCGAAAGAGCTTTCCTTCCGCCGCCTCCATCGTGAAGACCGGAAGAAAGCTGATGACCGTCGTGAGCACCGCCGTGACGACCGCCCCCCCGACCTCCGAGCAGGCGCGGTAAACTGTCTCGAGCGACGAAGAGGGCGACGGTTCGCTGTTCCCTCGCCTCTCGTCCCTCGCCTCCTTTTCCGCATCCAGGTGCTTGAGGATGTTTTCCGTCAGAACGACGCCCATATCGACGATCGTCCCGATCGCGATGGCGATGCCGGAGAGGGCGACGACGTTGGCATCGACCCCGAAGAGGCGCATGCCAATGAAGGAAAAGAGAACCGCGAGGGGGAGGACACCGGAGATGAGAGCGGCGCTGCGCAGATGCAGGACCATGAGGATCACGACCGCCATGGTGACGAGGATCTGCTGGCGCACGGCGTCCTCGAGCGTGCCGAGGGTCTCGTAGATCAGGCCGGTGCGGTCATAGAAAGGGACGATCTCGACCTGGCTGACAGTGCCGTCCTCGAGCGTCTTGCGGGGCAGGCCGGCCGAGATGTCGGCGATCTTTGCCTTCACCCGCTGGATGACGGCAAGCGGGTTCTCGCCATAGCGGGTGACCACGACCCCGCCGACGGCCTCGGCCCCGGCCTTGTCGAGGGCGCCGCGACGCAGGGCGGGGCCATACTCGATCTCCGCGATCTGCTGGAGTGTAATGGGAACGTTGTTACGCTGCGCGACGACCGTCTGGCGCAGATCGTCGAGGCTCTCGAGGAAGCCAAGGCCGCGGATGACGTATTCGACAGCGTTGATCTCGATGGTGCGCGCACCGACGTCGAGGTTGCTCGCGCGCACCGCATTGAAGACCTCGTGCAGGGGAATGTCGAAGGCGCGGAGGGCGTCGGGGTCGACGTCGATCTGGTACTCCTTCACGAAGCCGCCGATGGAGGCGACCTCGGCCACGCCATCGACCCCCTGGAGGGCGTAGCGCACGTACCAGTCCTGCACGCTGCGCAATTCCTGCGGGTCCCATCCCCCGGTCGGCTCACCCTCCGGGTTGATGCCCTCGAGCGTGTACCAAAAGACCTGCCCGAGAGCGGTTGCATCGGGGCCGAGCTGAGCCTGCACGCCGCTGGGCAGGGTGCCGGAAGGAAGACTGTTGAGCTTCTCGAGGATGCGGCTGCGCGACCAGTAGAACTCCGCGCTCTCCTCGAAGCTGATGTAGATCGAAGAGAAGCCGAACATCGAAAAGCTGCGCACCGTCTTCACCTCCGGCAGGCCGAGGAGGGCGGTGGTGAGGGGATAGGTGATCTGATCCTCGATGTCCTGCGGCGAACGCCCGCGCCATTCGGTGAAGACGATCTGCTGGTTTTCCCCGATGTCGGGAATCGCATCGACCGGCACCGGGTCGCGCGGCAGCCCCTCCAGTTTCCAATCAAACGGCGCCACCATGACCCCCCAGAGGACCATGCCGAGGGTGAAGAGCACGACCACGAGCTTGTTCTCGAGGCAGAAGCGAATCAGCCGGTCGATGGGATTGGGTCGAGGGTCGAGGGGCGAAGGCGCGGGGGAATTCATAGCCACAAAAAGGCGCAAAGAAGCACGAAAACAGGTTAGGTGGGGTCCAGGACGTAGCGCTTGATGA
>JBKHAU010000447.1:0-2804 GCA_046542725.1 Opitutales bacterium | reverse complement strand
CGACGACCCATTCCGAGACGAGGAGCCGTTCATCGGTGTATTCCTCGAACACCGCCGGCGCGAAGACCTGTCCAGGTGACTGGTTGAGGGCGTTGAAGAGGGAGGCGTTGCCCGCCTCGATGCGGAAGTCGAGCTCGTCCTGCACCCCCTTGCGGAGCTCTTCCACCACCGTCGGAAGGTCGAAGGGGCGCAGCGAGGAGATGTTCTGGTGCAATTGCTCGGCGAACCAGCCGATGATTTCGAGATCGATCGTAATCGGTTTGTGGATGCCGGGACGCTGGATCTTGATCGCCACCTCGCGGCCGCTGGCACGGTGGCGGGCGCGATAGACCTGCCCCATCGAGCCGCTCGCCACGGGTTCCTCGTTGAGCGCTTCGAAGTTCTTCTCGAAGGGTTCGCCGAGGGCCTTTTCGAGGACGGGCCGCATCTTCTCGAAGGGGAGCGGCTTGACGTTGTCGCGCAGCTCCTTGAGTTCCTCGATGAGCTCACGCGGGAGGATGTCGGGGCGCGTGCTGAGGAGCTGGGCGGCCTTTACAAAGGTGGGCCCCAGTTCCTCGATGGCGAAGCGCACGCGCTGCCAGATCGTGTAGTTGCCCTTGACCGCGGGCGTGATCCGGGCGAGCCACGCGGCAGGGGTGTCGATCTGGCGGAGGATTTCGTCGAAACGGTAGCGGAGGAGAACCGTGACAATCTCCTTGGCCCGCACCGCGTCGCGAAAGAGGTGCATGTGGGCGGGGAGCTTCAGTGCTCGCCCTCAGCCGGAGTCGCGGGGGTCGGAGGCGTGGTCGCGATCTTGACTTCGAGCTCGACCAGGCGGGTTTCGAGGCGTTCGAGGTCGCGCTTCGTGGCGAGATTGCCGCGGGCCATCAGCTCGTCGAGGAAGTTGTTGAGGGTGGTCCGGCTCTCCTCGAACTCGCGGCGACCCTCGTCGGCGATCTGCGAGGCGGCGCTGCGCGCGTCCTCCGCAGAGAGCTTGCCCCGCTTGACGAGGTCATCGAGGACGGATTCGACCTTCTCCGCGGTCACAACGGTCGCGCCGACGCCGGCGAGAAGCGATTTTTTGAGGATGTCGATCATGGCGGGACAAATATCGGGGAGGACCGGCCAATGTGCAACGACGGAGCGCAGGTCGCCCGCGGGTGACCTCCGCCCGAGGCGCTTCCTTGCCCGCTCACCGGGCCGCGCCGGAGCGAGGGAAGCCCACTGCCCCGGAGAATGAGGGGCGCCTGCCTGCGGGAGGCCCTCGACCGATCCGGACCCGGAATGGGCGGCGGGGAAGGCGGGCGGAGGAAACGATTTTACAGAGGGCCGGTCGGGCGCCATCCATAGGTGTCATGAGACCCCAACTACCCCGCCTCATCACGCTTCTTCTTTGCTTTGCCGGGCTGACGCCGGGCGCTGCCTCCGCCGCGGCCCGCCTCGAGTCGGGCGAGGTGCGGGTCTGGGAGGTGCAGGAGGTGCATCTGCGGGCCGCCCAGGACTACGCCAATCCCTACACCGAGGTGCTCTGCTGGATCGACCTCGAGGGTCCGGGATTCCGCGAGCGTGTCTTCGGTTTCTGGGACGGCGGCCGGAGTTTCAAGGTACGCTTCGTGGCGACTGCACCCGGTGAGTGGACCTGGACCACAGGCTCGAACCAGCCGGAAGATGGGGGGCTCAACGGCGGCCGCGGCCGCCTCACCGCGGTCGATTGGAGCGAGGCGGCGAAGGTGGAAAACCCCAATCGCCGCGGCTTTCTCCGGTCCACGCCCAACGGCCGCGCCCTGCAGTATGCCGATGGCACGCCGTTCTTCCTCGTCGGTGATACCTGGCTCGCGGCCTCCACCTGGCGCCTCCCCTGGGGCGGAGGCGCGGTGCCGGCTGCGGACACCGTGCCGGGCCCGGGCATGACCTTTGAACAGGCCGTGGCCTGGCGGAAGGGTCAGGGCTTCAACTCGGTCAGTCTCATCGCGGCCTTCCCCCACTGGGAGGCCGACGAGCATGGCGCGACCTACGCCAATGCGGATGGCATCTACCTGCGCAATGCCTGGGAGAAGTTTGGCCACTGGGCGGCCGACGCCTCCATCTCGACCGATGACGGGGCCCTCACCACCGCCAAGGACATGCACGACGAGGCGGGCAACCGGCCCTTCGCGATCTTCCCCGACCGCGAAGGCCTGGCTGACTTCGACCGGATCAATCCGGCCTATTTCCAGAGCCTCGACCGCAAGATGCGTCACCTCGCCGACGAGGGCTTCGTCCCGTTTTTTGAGACGGTGCGGCGGGACCATGGCCCGGCGTGGGCGGAGTATTTCGACTTCAATGAGTCCTATGCACGCTTCGTCCAGTATCTGATTTCCCGCTACGGGGCGTGGAACATGATCTTCTCCGGCATTCACCTCGACTGGATTCCCGACGACTACAGCCTCACCGCGGATGAATTCAATGAGGCGCTGACGTATCATCATGAGCACTACGGCCCGCTGCCCTTCGCCCAACCCTACACCGTGCTCATCGACAGCTCGACCTACCAGCGCTTCGGGCACGGCGAGGAGGCGCCCTGGCTGACGATGCACACGGTCGGAAACACGCCCCGCAACCACGCCATCTACGCCTCGATCGAGGAGATCTGCGCGCTCGAGCCTCCCATGCCGGCAGCGAATCTCGAGCCCTACTACACGGGCTGGAACCACTCCATCAACCGCCCCGGCGGGGAGACTCCGCCGGCGGGCTCTGCCCGCGACGTCTACTTTGCCCGGGCGCAAATGTATGGCTCGGTCCTTTCCGGCGGGCTCGCCGGGCATGCGCATGGATCGGCTGCCTAC
>JBKHAU010000446.1:0-2808 GCA_046542725.1 Opitutales bacterium | reverse complement strand
TTTTCCTCCGCGATGCGCGCGTTGTGGCGGGCGATCTCGTCGATCTGGGTGGTCGACTGCTGCACGTCGCCAATCTGGGAGGACTGCTCCTGAAAGGCGTCGGAGAGGCGGTGAATGAACTCCGCCACCTCGTGCGTGACGCCAAAAATCTCCTGCAGGCGGCTGATCACGCCGGCACTGATTTCGACCCCGCGCTGGCTCCGTGCGGTCGACTCCTCGATGCGCTCGGCCGTCTCCCTCGCCGCGACCGCACTGCGTTGGGCGAGGTTGCGGACCTCCTCCGCGACGACCGCAAAGCCCATCCCGGCATCGCCCGCGCGGGCCGCTTCGACGGCCGCGTTGAGCGCGAGCAGATTGGTCTGAAAGGCGATCTCGTCGATTGACTTCACGATCCGCGCGATGTTCTCGCTGGCCTCATGGATTTGGGTCATCGCCTCGCTCATCGTCTGCACATCGGTCGCGCCATTTTCCGAGAGGTCGCGTGCCTTCGCGGTGAGTGCGCGGGCCTCCTCGGCCGCCTTCCTGCTCGCCGTGGACGGGGTTGTCGGTGGCGTCAAAATCGAGAACCAGCTTCTCGGCTGGGCTTCAAAGCTGGCCAAAAAATGTTCCATGAACACGCCGTGGAGCTTCCACGCCCCGGTCCGGTCCTGGGCGTTTTACATCCGGCACAATGTCGGCGCGTTGGCCAGGGCGCGGTCGGTCCCCGCGACGCTCTGCAAGAGCACGTCCTCGCGCAGATCCGCCGCTTCATTGAGGTCTTCCTAGTCCGCGAACAGCCCGTAGGCGCGCTGGCGCAGCATCGAGAGAGTGCGGTGATCGATCCGATCAGCCGATCGAGGGTTGCGCATCACGCGCGCCGCCGCCGCCTTCAAAGCCAGCTTGTGGTCCACCTCGCGCACCGCCCAGAGGCCATCATCGGAGCTGACCGCACCGCCCTCAAAATCCACTTTCACGACCGCAAGATCGATCCTGTATCCGGAGCAACCAACCGGTGTGTGCGCCGCCCCACCGTGTCGCGCAAGGACTTCGCCGCAAACTGCTCGAACTTCGAGTCGTAGTCCTGCTCGGAGGGAGCGCCAGCGGGTTGGGCGAGTGCTTCGAGACCAAACTCGGCGAAATGCGGGTAGTTTCTCAAGTCGAGGACCTCGCTGGCCTCGCGGCGCCAGCTGATGCTCCGATTGAGCTTGCGCAAAGTTTGCCGATGGCATTTGAGGAGTCACGGTCGAGCTGTCTCTCTCATGCGATTCCGTTTGTCTTCATGTCTGGTTTTTCTACGAGGTGTGTTGTGCTCGCGCGTGCGCGCACACGAGCCTTGTCGTTGTTGCGCGGGAAAAGCCCGCTGTGAGCTGCAGCTGAGCATGGGACACTGTCGGTGGCTCTTCCTGGGGTTAATGTTGCTTCCCGGCCTGGGCGCCGACATTATCGTGCAACACCCTGTACAGGTTGGGCCGCAGGCATATCGCATCGATTGGGAAACAACCCCGGGCGTGGTCTATCGCCTCGAGCGTTCGCTTGACCTCGCGGAGTGGACAATCGTCGTGACGCTGACGGCGGAGGCGTCGAGCGAGTCCTTCACCGACTTCCTCGCTCCGACCGAGCGGCTGGTCTTCTGGCGCGTCGCGGAGCTGGGGCCGGAGGGCGAGCCGCTCGAGGTATCGGAGATTCTCGCCAGCGCGGAGCTGAGCCCGGCGACTTCGAGGGCTCTCTTTGAGATCACGGCGACGGGCACGGAAGTGATCGAAAGTGTCGTGTTTTTCGACCAGGGGGTGCCGCTCGGGGATGCCCGGCCGGGGGTGGGCGATCGCTGGACCTTCTCCGTCGCGCTCGATTCGGAGAACCCGGCGGTCCGCGCGATCGAGGCCGAGGTTTCGACCGAGGAAGGGACGGTTCGGCGCACTGCCGAGACGCGCCTGCTCCTCGCCGATCCCAACCATTTTGTCCCGCTTGACGAGGCGGGGGTGCCGGTTTACGGGGCCTTCGTTCCGGTCGGGGAGGACGGGGCGCTGGGGCCGTTCCGCTATTTCCCCGAGGGCTTTGGCGCGGGCGACAGTGGGACGGGAGTGTTTTTCGAATTTGCCGCCGGGGCCCGACTGGAAGAGGGCGGGGCGGGACCACGCCTGCGTTTCGCGGCGGGACGCTTTGTGCGCGGGGCCCATGACCCGGCACCGGTGGCGACGAACGGGGCGGAGGTGAGGTTGGACCTCGGCGATCTCGACCCTCCCGCGGTCGCGGCGGCCTTTGGCCTGCCCGGCGGGGGCGTGCCGCTGCCGTGGGGCGACGGCATCGTTCTGTGGGAGGACGGCGTGCTCGGCGAAGGCGGCTGGGGCGGTCTGCAGCTTGATCCAGGGCTCGGCGACTTCGCCCTGCCGGACGGCCGCCTCGCGGTCACGGTCGAGACGGACCCGCGCACCGGCGAACGGGCCCTCGTGGTGTGCTTTCATGGCGATTGGTCACCTCTTCCGGACACGGCCTTTCGCCTTCCCCGCGCCGACCCGCTGAAGATTTATCTCTTCGAGAGCGGCGAAGTGCAGGCCCACGGCACGGCCGAGGCGACCTTTCCCAACGGGGCGCGGTTGCGTGGCACGTTGCGCTGGGTGGAGCCTGTCTTCGAGTTCAGTTTCGAGGGCAAGGAGTTGACCATTCCGGCGATCGATGGACTGGCTGGACGGCTGCCGGGGATGGACTTTGCGGGCGCGCTGCCGGCGGGCCGCGACGAGGCGTCCCTCGACGCGGCGCGCGACGTCCTTCTCGCGCACCAGCGCACCCTCCGCGCGGTCGCGGCGGGCAGTAGCGCGCAGGCGGGTGACG
>JBKHAU010000445.1:0-2827 GCA_046542725.1 Opitutales bacterium | reverse complement strand
TTCGCAAGAAGCCGGGCCTTCTCCATTTATATCCCTTTTTCTTTTTCGACTGCCGACGCACGGTGGGTTCGCCCCGCGGCAGTTACCCCGGGTTCCGCCGTTGCAGGCAGCCCTCTTCCATCGGGAAGCAATTTGGCCGGCGATCAGACCCCGTTTCCCTTCAATCCCTCGCGCATCGACGCGGCAGGAGTCACTCCGGGAGCGCCGATGTCCCCGTCGGCACGCAGACCCGGGACGATGTGCTTGATGGGCTTCGTGGTTCAACCTCTTCTGTGCTCTGGACGTTCCAGGAACACGTCGTCCCAAAAGAGGCGGGCGGCGGCGGACGCCCGCCCTCGGGGCGCGTGCACACTCTCGCCTCGACGGTCCGTCAAAAGCCGAAGGACGCCGGAACCAACCGCGACGACGGGACCAATCCGCCTGCCTGCAACCACCGCGCCGCTGCGCGAGCCGCCGCATTGCCATGTGGCGCTTCCTCTCCTCGCCGGCGCACAAGCGTGGTGAGAACCAACGGTTTATTGCTTGGATTCCTCTCCCGCTTGAATTACCTACGTGGTCGTGCGTTACTTCTCTCTCGTTCTCTTCCTCACCTGCGGGCTGGCAGTCTTCCACCTCCCGCCCCCTCTGTGCGCCAACGGTGCATCCATCCCGGTCCCGGCTCCATCGACGCCGACGAACACGTCGCCTTCGGCCCCTGCGGCGGCACCCGCGCCTTCGGCAACGGCGCGCGAGCGCATCGCAGACCTGCGGCGGCAGGTGGCCTACCACGACCACCTCTACTACGAAAAGGCCGCCCCCGAGATTTCGGACGAGGCCTATGATCGCCTGAAGGCTGAGCTGCGCCGGCTCGAGGCCACCTACCCGACCGCCGCCGCGGAGGCCGGTGCGCCCGCGCCCATCTTTGGCGACGATCGCACGCCGGGCAGCGCGGAGGGACGTCACCTCCAGCCCATGGGCAGCCTGGACAAGGCCCACCGTCTCGATGCGCTCGCGGGGTTTGTCGAGCGCGTCCGAACCGCGGCGGAGAATGCTCCAGTCTCCTTTCTCGTCGAACCGAAATACGATGGCCTCGCCGTCAGTCTCCTCTACGAGCAGGGCCGCCTGGTCCGCGCCCTCTCGCGAGGCGATGGCATGACAGGACAGGATCTCTCGGCGGCCGTGCACGGGATCGCGGGCCTTCCGCTCGAGCTCTCCCCCCTCGCCGAAGCGCCGGAGCGCGTCGAACTGCGCGGCGAGGTCTACCTTCCGTGGACCGCCTTCGACCGGCTCAATGCCACGCGCCTGGCGGAAGGTGACGCCCCGTTTGCCACCCCGCGCAACGCCGCCGTCGGAACCGTGCGAACGGGAGACGCCGCACTCGCGCACAACCGCGGGCTTCGGCTCGTGCTCTTCGCAACGGGTGCCTGGGAGCCAGTCGCGACCGCGCCGGCCCGCCAGTCCGATCTGCGAACCCGCCTCGCCGCGTGGGGCTTCGACGTGCCACAGCCGTCCGCCCTCGCCGCTACCCGCGCGGAACTGGAAGCGGCCGTGCGCACCCTGCAGAACGAGCGCGCCGCGTTCTCCTTTCCCGCCGACGGACTCGTCATCAAAGTCGACGACCGGGCGCTCCAGGCACGCCTCGGGGAGGGCCCGGAAGCCCCGCGCTGGGCGATCGCCTACAAGTTTCCCGCCCCCCGTCGCACCACCCGTCTGATTGCGGTCGAACATGAGATCGGCCGCACGGGACGCATCACGCCGGTGGCAGTCCTCGCGCCGATGGACCTCGAAGGCGCGACCATCACCCGTGCCTCGCTCCACCACCCGGGCAACGTGCGGCAGCTTGACCTGCATGAAGGCGACATCGTCGAAGTGAAACTTGCCGGCGGCATCATCCCGCAGATCGCCGCCGTCATCCTCGCGCGGCGACCGGCCGACGCGCAGCCGCTGCTCCCTCCCGACACGTGCCCGGCCTGCGGCCATGCCCTCGCGCGCGCCGAGGAACACGCTTTCTGCCGCCAGTTCACCTGCCCAGCCCGCCTCCGCCGCCGCCTCGAACACTTCGCCCAAACCCTCGGCCTACCGGATCTCGGACCCGCGACGATCGCGCAACTCGTCGCCGACGGTCACCTCCAATCCTGCGCCGATCTCTTTGCGCTTCCGGAAGCGCTCGTCGGGGCGGAGCTCGAGGCCGCTCTGGAGACCAGCCGCACGGCACCCCTCGCGCGTCAACTCACCGCTCTCGGTATCCCCCGGATCGGTCCCGCCAGCGTCCGCCGCCTCACCCAGAGCTTTTCGACCTTCGCCGAGTTCGCCACCACCTCCGAAGAAGACCTCGAGGCCCTCGCCGCCTCCGCCCCCTGGCCCGCCCAGATGACCGCAGCCCTCCTCGCCTGGCGCACCGAGCCCGCCGTGCACCGACTCCTCGACGGTCTCCTCCGCCACCACTTTGGCACCGACGACACCGCGGAGCGAGGCGGAGGTGTCGTCGCACCGGAGGTGCAAGCACTGCTCAAGCGATGAGGGGTCTAGCCACGAAAAGGCACAGAAAACACAAGAGGCCCGGGCGACGAGGCGGCCCGGGAATGGCTTGGACGGCGAATTTGTCTCATCCACGAGTCGCACGACCGAGCCGGAGGCGACAAGACCACAAGAGCCCAATCGCACCGATGCTCGGGCGGCGAAAAGCGGGGGAATAAGCCCTCTGCGTCTCGGTGTCTCTGCGCGATAAAATCACGCGACGGAATGGCCTTCGTTCCCTTCGTTCCCTCCTGTAAAAAAACACGGTGGAAGGGCTCTGCGCCATCGGCAACATCTGCGGTTCAGCCAGGCGGCGAACAGGCCTTCGAGC
>JBKHAU010000444.1:0-2828 GCA_046542725.1 Opitutales bacterium | reverse complement strand
CTCGGTAAAAGTGCCGTCGCCGTTATTGATATAGAGGAGAAAACGCCTCGCGTAGAGGGTGGAGACGTAAAGGTCGATGTCGCCGTCATTGTCGATATCGACCGCGGCCACGCCATTGGAATTCGTCACTGCGGTGAAGCCCGCGGCAGCCGACACATCCTCGAAGCGGACGACGCCGTCGGCATCGGGCCCGAGATTGCGAAAGAGGATGTCGGGCGCGTTCATGCGGGTGACGAAGAGGTCGACCCAGCCGTCGTCATCGTAGTCGAAGGCCGCCGCTCCTCCGGTCTGGAGGTGGGTCGTCGGCTGCTCAACGGGCAGCGCGCCTTCCATCGTCCCCATCTGCAGGTAGGAGACCCCGGCCTCCGCCGTGGCATCGACAAAACGCGCTTCCGCGGCAGTCAGGCCGAAAATGAAAACGCTGAGGGGACCCGCCCAGATGGGGCGGAGATGGGAATGGAACAATCGCATGGTCGGGGCAATGAAGGGGGGAGAGAGGGTCGACAGAAGGAGCCCGCACAGCCACCGGGTATTCCTCCGTCCAAAGCGCACACTTTTTCTCGGAGAACCGTTCTGGCAAGCGGAACCGGGGGTTCTCACTGGCGCGCGCGCTCAAGACGGGGGCGCTTCACCGAAACGGGCGCGGAAGGCCGCCTGCGCCTCTTCCACCCGCTCGACCGCCACTCGGGGATGGAGCTGGAGACGCCCGAGGAGCTCGGCCGCGCGCTCCTGCGCGCCCTCCTCGATGGCGTGAAAAGTCAGGAGGGAGAGCGCCGTGACATTGCCTGGCTCCACCCGCAGAGCCTGCTCGGCGGCGGCGACCGCTTCCGACAGACGCCCCTGGGAAAGGTGCAAGCGGACGAGATGGAGGTAGGCAATGGCCTCGTTGGGACGAAGCTCAGCGGAGCGCTCGAGATGCTCGCGGGCAGCGGAGACACGTCCTTCGGCGGCCAGCGCCTCGGCCATCGCGATGTGCATGGAAGGCGAGTCGGGCGCGGCAAGCATGCCCTCCTCGATGAGAGAGCGGGCTCGGCCGGGCAGCCCCGCCGTCCGGCTCAACTCGATCAGCCGCAGCCAACCATCCGCGAGGTCGGGCTTGCGCTCGACCGTCTCTTGAAAGGCTTTCGTGGCGGCCTCTGGCTGATCAGCCTCCAGGAGCGCCATGCCGAGTTGATAGTGGTAGTAGGCGTCCTCCGGAGCCAGCTCGACCGCCCGGCGCAGTAGTGCCAAGCCACGCTCGTGCGCCCCTCGAAAGATCGCCATGCCGCCAGTGGTGGCGAGTTGCTGGGGCTCGTAGCAGACGAGGGAGAGCTCCTCGATCCACGGGTCGACGAGGTCGCTGAAGGCCCCTTCCTCGACCACCCGACCGACCACCAGCGCCTTTTGCTCCATCCCCAGGCGCTGATAGGCGGAGATGAGAAGGTCGGCCCCAATCCGGTAGTCCGAAGCCTCCGCCGCGCCCTCGAGAAATTCCATTGCCTGCTCCCAGTCCTCCTGCGCGATGGCCCAGCGACCGAGCCCGAGAAGGATGTAGGGATTGGCCGCCTCGAGGCGCCGCGCCCTTGCATACACTTCCCGTGCCTCCTCGAAGCGTCGGGCCTTGAGCAGCGCATCGCCCAGCCGAATGCGCGCAGGCAGGTAGTCCGGCGCGAGAGCGATCGCCTCCCGCCAGAGCGGAATCGCATCCTCGAGATACCCGTAGCTGGCGAGGATCGTGGCATACCGGTGCCACCAGCGCGGCTCGCCCGGCTCGAGCGCAACGAGCCCTTCGTAGCACTGCATCGCTTCCGCGAGAAAACCATTGCCATGGTAGAGGCGGCTCAGATCAGCGAGGGCCGTGACGGGCTCCTCCCCCGCGAGCGCGCGCTCGGTGGCAGCCTCGAGACGAAACGCCAGCTCCTCGGAGAGACGCGCCGCGGCAGCCGGCACGGGGGGCGTACTCGCGGCCACGAGCGCGTCCGACCCGTTGCCCTGCGGCCATGCGAAAAAGAGGACGTAGCCCAATGCGCCGGCGGCGACGAGGGCATAGAGGCTCCACTTGCGGGGGGCTTTCATATCGGAAGGGGATCGACGGGGACCGGCGCTTGATCGCAACGGGCACGACTCGGCGCATTGTCAGAAACCGCCGTGCGATGTCCAGCCGCCACCGTCACCGAACGAGCCGTCAGAAAAGCGTCGCCGTGGCCGCCGCGCAAGAACCGGAAAGGACGAAAATTTCGCATAGCCTTGCCGTTTCCGCCCAATACCGTTGAGTCACGATCATCGCCCTTTCCCGCCCTGAATTTGACTCAGTTGGCGGGAAAGGAAGCCCCCCTCTACCCTCCCAACGACTCTCCCTTTCGTATGCACGAACGGATGACCCTACCCATTCGCCTCCTGCTCGCTTCGGCCTGCACGCTAGGTCCGCTCTCCCTCGCCGGCCAATCGGTCGCCCGCATGTGGAACGAGCAAAACCTCGCCGCCATCCGCGTCGACTTCCCCAACCCAGTTGTCCATGCGCGCAACCTCTTCCACACTTCGATCGCGATGTACGATGCCTGGGCCGCTTTCGATCCCGTCTCGGTGGGCTATCTTCACCGCGAAGAGGTGACGGCCGACCCCGCCGAACTCGAGGTCGTGCGCGCAGAGGCCATCAGCTACGCCGCCTTTCGCGTGCTGCACGCGCGTTACACGCTTTCGGTCAACGCCGAGATCACTCTGCCCCTGCTCGAGCAGCAGATGCGCGACCTCGGATACGATCCCACCTACACCGGGACCGAGGGCACCACCGCCGCTGCCCTCGGCAACCGCATCGGTCAAACCGTCCTGCAATACTACGCGGCCGACGG
>JBKHAU010000443.1:0-2831 GCA_046542725.1 Opitutales bacterium | reverse complement strand
CCCGGGCTCATGCCGACGGGGACCTCGGCGCTCCCGGGCTCATGCCGACGGGGACGTCGGCGCCCCCGGGCTCATGGCGGCGGGGACCTCGGCGCTCCCGGGCTCATGCCGACGGGGACCTCGGCGCTCCCGGGGATGCTTCTTTCTGCCAACCAATTTTTTCGGCTCATCCCCGGCGGAAAGGAGGCCGCGAAGCTGCAGCCACTTGTCCTGCCAGACCGCCCCCTCGGTCTACCTCGCCGCTTGGGGCGGCACGGGCCACCAGCGCCTCAGCCCGAGCGCCATCACCGCGAGCACGCCGCTCACCGCGACGAACCAGTCCCCCCAGCGCACATAAAAGGTGAGGTGATCGACGAAGGCAGGATTGCGCTCGAGAAGCGTCGCATCCGCGCCTTGGAAATAGACCGTGCGGTCGGCCCCGACGAGGACGTGGCGGATCTGCCCGCGTTCATCGATCCAGCCGCTCCAGCCCGCATTGCCACTGCGAATGACCGGTCGCCGCGTCTCCACCGCGCGCAGGACGGAGTGCGCCGCGTGTTGGTAGGCCGCCCCTTCCTCGCCGTACCACGCATCGTTCGTCGCGACGAAGATGAAGTCGACGCCCTCCCGCGCGAGGTCACGGGCGAGCGAGGGAAAGAGGTCCTCGTAGCAGATCAGCGCGCCCACCCGCCAGTTGCGTTCGCGTACGGGAAAGCTCAATACAGCCGGCTCGGTCCCCGGCGTGAACTGTCCCACCGGCACGATCGCCTCGAGGAAGGGGAGCCATGACGGTGCGTATTCACCGAATGGGACAAGGTGCCGCTTGGCGCCGAACTCCTGCGCCACCCCTCCCTCGGGAGTTACCTTCACGACCGCGTTGAACCACTGTGTGTCGCCCTCCGGGTTATCGCGCCGCGCGAGATTGCCGAGGAGGATGGGCACGCCGAGGTCGTGCGAGAGCCCGGCCAGCCATTCCTCCCCCGCCGGATGACCGGGCGCGGGCAGCGGGGTCGACGCTTCGGGCCAGAGGATGGCCTCCGCCCCGTCGAAGACGGCATAGCGACAGACCAGCGCGTAATCCTCCTGCACGGCGGCAAAGGTATCGGGATTCCATCGCTCCGGCGGCAGGATGTAAGGCTGAATGAACCCGGCCACGAACATCGGCCGATCACGGTAGGGCGACATGTCGTTGAAGCCCGCCGCCACCGCCAGAAAGATGCCGCCCAAACCGAGATAAAACTCGAGCGAAAAACGTTTGAACCAGACCTTGCGCCGCGTCCGCACGAGATTGCGCACATAGAAGGCGAGCCCGAGGTTGAAGAGCACGAGGACAAACGAGATCCCCCACGCGCCCGTCACCGAGGCCATCTGGAGGAGGAGGGGTCGCTGCCACTGCGAAGCCGCCAGCGGCAACCACGGAAAGCCGGTAAAGAGCCACGAGCGCACCCACTCGAGCAGCACCCACCCGCCCGCCAGGCCGAGCATGGCGACGATCCGATAGGCCACCCCGCGGTCTTCCACCACGAGGAGCCAGCGCGCGACCATCGCCCAGGCGAGAAAGAAGAGCGCGAGGACCCCTGCGAGAGCGATCACCGCGAGATAGCCGAGGAGCGGCGAAAGCCCGACCTGGAGGGGAAAGTGCCGAAGCCACCAGAGGAGCACAACCCATTGGCCAAAGCCCGCCGCGAGCGAGGTCCAGAGCACGATCCGCACCCCGGGCCGCAGAAAGACGAGCCAGATGAGGAGCGGGGCGAGCGCGACATAGGCCGCCTCCGGCACCGCCGGCCGCGGAAAGGCGGCGGCAAACAGCCCCGCCGTGAGCACCGCCACCGCCACCGCGCAGGCCACTTGCCAGCCCCGGCTCAGCACGAATGGACGGTCCGGGGGCGGAGGATCGGGAGGGGGAGATGAGCGGAAGCGCATCACGAACAAAAGCACGCCCGCGCGCCTAGCGCGAGACGAGCTGCCAGCCCTCCTCTTTCACCAGGCGGGCGGCCTTTTTCCATTTCATTTCCCGTTCTTCGCCCTCGCGACGGATGCGCACCGTCTCGTTGCGCCCCGGCTCGTTGGCGAGGGGCGGCGGCGGGCGGCGCTCGATCTTCGGGAGACTCACCTGTCTCGCTCCGGCGGCGGTGGGATTGGGCCGCGCTCCAGCGGCGGTGCGGGTCGGGGCGACCGGGGCCCCCTGGTCTCCGTCGGGCTCGCGCGGGCCGCTCGCTCGCGCGCGGCGCTGAGCTGCCGCCATGGCCTGCTCGAAGGCCATGAGGTTAGCCACGCTGCGGAAGATCGCGGTGCAGATATCGGTCCGCACCTGCGTCATCATCTCCGCGAAAAAGCGAAAGGCCTCATTCTTGTACTCCACGAGCGGATCTTTCTGTGCGTAGCCGCGCAGGCCCACGCTCTGGCGCAGGTCTTCCATCTCGGTGAGGTGATTCTGGTAGTGGCGGTCGATCGTGCTGATGATGACGATGCGCTCGAGCTTGCGCAGGCTCTCGCCCTTGCCCGCCTCCTCCTTCACCGCGTAGGCCTCGCGCACCGCCGCAAGGATCATGTCCTTCAGCGCCGGGCCGGTCAGGCGGCCCGAGAGCTGGTCCTCCGCGAGGGTGATGGGAAAGGTCTGCTGCGCCCAGCTGGTGATCGCTTCGACCGCTTCCTCACCGGCCGGCTTCTCGCCGTAGATACCGCTGCCCTCGAGACGGGCGTCGAGCTCCTCGCCAATGAGGTCGAAGATGATCTCCTTCGGGTTCTCCGAATGCATTGCCTCCTGGCGCAGCCCGTAGACCACCTCGCGGTGCTGCGAGGCCACGTCGTCGTACTGCAGGAGGCGCTTGCGGATCGAGTAGTGGTGCTGC
>JBKHAU010000442.1:0-2844 GCA_046542725.1 Opitutales bacterium | reverse complement strand
AGCTTCGCGAGGGTCGATTCCTCGTGCGCGCCCGGCGCGATGAGGGCACTGTAGGTCAGGTTCGTGAGCGCGAGGGAACGCTCGATCCGTCGCCCCACCTCGAGAAAGGTCCAGCTCGGACCCCGCGTCATGTTTTCGCTCACCATGCCGGAAAAGCCGGCAAGGGCGGTGAGGATGTTTTCGATCTGGTGGAGGCGCGGGTCATCGACGTAGGCGTCGGCGCGGCGGGCGATCGGCGCAGCTCCCTCCACCCCGGCACGCAGGAGGGCCCAGGCGTCGAGCGAGAGCCGCTCCTTCACCGCCGTCGAGATGCGTCGCAGGTGCGTGAAGTTCTGCGCCAGGCTCCCGAGGCAGTCGAGATCGTGCACCATGTGGTCGAGGTAGCGGTTGGCCAGACGCAGGTCGATCGCGTCCTCCGAAGCGACCCGCAGCCGACGCTCCTGCTCCTCGTTGAGAAACGAGCCGATGATGGGCAGGACGCCGAGGTGGAAGCGCGAACCCAGTTCCTCCTGAAGGGAGCGCAAGACGCAGCGCAGGACGCGCGCGAGCGACTCCGTGCGTTCGATGTAGCGGCCAAGCCAAAAGAGATTGTCGGCCGTGCGGCTCGGGAGGTTGTCGGTGTCGCGGCGAAGCTCGACGGGGCCCTCGCTTGCCAGGACCGGCCCCTGATCGTCCGACGGATCCGGACCGCGCAGCACCCAGGTGTCCTTGCTCTCGCCGCCCGCCTGCATCGAGACGCTGCGGGAATGACTTGTCCGGGCGATGCGGGCGAGGCCACCCGGCATCATGCGGAAGCGCCCCTCGCTCGGAATGAGGTAGGTGCGCAGAAGGCTGTGGCGCGGCTCCAGCCGCCCCCCGTCGAAGACTGGACTGGTCGATTGGGCGACCGTCTCCTGCGCGCAGAAATACTCCGGCGCGGCACGGATGGCCGCCCGCAGCGCCTCCCGCTCGGCGGCCGAGAGGCTGGGCCCGTGATAGTCCTTCTTTGCCCGGGAGGGAAAGGTCGGCTTGATGTTGAGGGTCGCGAGATGAGCGAGCACGTAGTCGCGCTCGCGCGGCTGCCCGCACCACCAGGAGGCGACCGAAGGCAGGCGCAGGTCCTCCCCGAGGAAGTGGCGGCACAGATGGGGCAGAAAAGCCGGCAGGGCGGCGGTCTCGAGCACGCCCGAGCCCGGCGCGTTGGAGACCGTCACGTTGCCCGCGCGCACCGCACCGAGCAGGCCGGGCACGCCGAGGAGGGAGTCGCTGCGCAGTTCGAGCGGGTCGATCCACTCGGAGTCCAGCCGGCGGATAATGACATCGACCGGCTCCATCCCCGCGATCGTCTTGAGGTAGACCCGGTTGCTGCGCACCGTCAGGTCGGCGCCTTCGACAAGCGGAAAGCCGAGCAGGCGCGCAAGATAGCTTTGATCAAAATAGGTCTCGTTGGCCGGGCCCGGAGTCAGGAAAACGACGAGGGGCTCGCCCAGCGGCTTGGGCGCGAGGCGCTCATAGGAATCGGTCAGGCGCTGGAGAAACGGCTGCAGCCGGCGCACCCCGTAGCGGTGGAAAATCTCGGGCAGCACGCGACTCGAGATGATGCGGTTCTCGAGCGTGTAGCCGAGGCCGGAGGCGGCATCGAGGCGATCGTTGACCACCCACCAATGCCCGTCGGGAGCGCGCGCGAGGTCGGAGGCGAAGAGGTGCAGATGCGCCACCTTTTCCGGCAGGAGACGATGGCAGGGCCGCAAGAAGCGCGGATTGCCGAGGATGACCATGGGGGGCAGGAGCCCCTCCTTGAGGAGGCGCTGCGGTCCATAGACATCCTGCAGGATGAGGTTGAAGAGCTGCGCGCGTTGGCCCAGGCCGGCCTCGAGAAACTCGCACTCGGCGTGCTCGAGGAGGCGCGGCACGATGTCCATCGTCCACGGACGAGCGGCCTTGCTCGTGTCGCCGTAGACGTTGTAGGTGATGCCGTTGTCTTGGATGATGCGGCGGAGCTGCTCTTCGCGCTGCTCGACGCCCTCGGCCCCCAGTTCCCCGAGGCTGGCGAGGAGGTCACACCAAGTGGGACGCGGCTGCTGCTGCTCATCGAGCAGCTCGTCGTAGAAGCCGGCCGGTGGCGCGTAGCCCTCCAAAAGGGCCGCCGCGGCCGCGGTGCGACGCGCCACCTCGGTTGCCGAGAGAGGAGAGTCGGCGAGATCGGGGCGCATGGCGAGATCCTTGGGCATGGAAGAAAGCTCTCACTGTCGCGTAGCGCGCGCCGTTCGCGAGCGGAATTTCGGCAAATTCCGCGGGCAGCTCAGGACATCTTCTGCTCCATCACCGCGGAAGCCGGATCGACGATGGGGAAGAACATGTAGCGCTGCGACAGCTGGAGGGCGATCTTGTCGATCGTCTCCTGCGCGTGGTCGAGGAAGGTGTCGAGGCCGCCATCCATGATCTCCTCCGTCACGGCGTAGTTGAGGTCGGAGATGAGGCGCCCGCAGAAGCGCTCGGCTTCGTTTGAGTAGTGCGTCGTGGGGCACCCCGAGATGGCGTGGATGGCAAGCTGAAGCTGGCTCAGGCAAAACAGCACGGAGCGCGGGAAATCGCGCGACTGAAGGAGGAAGGCAATGACGTTGCGCGCCTCCACGCTCGCCACGTAGGCGCGGTGATAGGGCTCGAGCGCGCTGCAGGCGCTCAGGATCGCGATCCACTGCCCGATATCGACCATCCCGCCGGTGGCGTGGTCGCCGTAGCGCTCGAAGAGGTGCTTGAGCCCGAGGATGCGGCTCGTCTTGTCGGCCCGCTCGAGGAACTTGCCCGCCTTGATGAATTCGTAGCCCGCGCGGTGCGGAAAGGTCGCCTCCGTCACCCCCTGGA
>JBKHAU010000441.1:0-2852 GCA_046542725.1 Opitutales bacterium | reverse complement strand
CGGCGACGTCGGGGTGCTCGGGCATCGTGAAGAACGCAGGGGAGGCAGAGCGAATGCAGCTCAGTCTCCGAGGAGAAAGGGATGCCGTGCGGGCAGGTCGGGGGCGCGCTCGCGCTCGAGGGGATGGACCGCCGAGGTTTCGTCAAACCAGATGTATTCGTCGAACTGGCGCACCACGTCGGTCTGGAAATAGTGGCTCTGACGCTCTGTCTGTGGCCGATAGACAACGCCAATGGCGCGCTCGAGAAGCGATTCGTGAAGGCGGTCGCGGAGGCGACGCAGGGGCAGGAAAAAGCGCTTGGGCCCGTGCTCATGGCAAAGGCGTTCGACACTCCCGCGAAGCGATGGTTGCACCTCCTTGATGCGGACCGGACGTCCCCAGTCGTCGGCCGCCGCGACCGTGCCGTGGTCCGTCCCGAAACCGACGAGATAGGCATCATCGCCGTAGGCGTCACGGCAGAGCTGGCCGAGGTTGAACTCCCCGCGGCGACTCATCGAGGTGTGGGAGGCATCCCCGAGATGCGAGTTGTGCGCCCAGACCACAGCCTTGGCGTCGGGTCCGCGCACCTCGCGGAGCTGCTCGAGGGTGGCGAACATGTGGCTGTCGCGTAGATTCCAGCTCTCCCGGCCGCCATAAAACATGATGCGGTAATACGCCTCGGCCCCTTTCACCACACGTGCATTCTGCTCGGCGTCAAAGGCTCGCTCGCGCTCACCGGACGAGCTTTGGAGACGCTCGCGAAAGAGATCCGACAACATCGCGATGGCCTCTTCCGCGTGGTCGCGCTCGGTGCCGTAATACACCTCGCGGCCATAATCTGCCGCCTCGGGCTCGTAGCCCAGAAGCGCGCCGTAGCGGGACCTTGCCTCTTCCAGGAGCGCGGGATCGTGGTGCTCGAGATATTCCATGACCTCGTGGATGGAGGCAAAGAGGCTGTAGAGATCGAGGCCGTGGAAGCTGACTTGGGCGGCAGGATCTTCGCAGTGCTCGTTGTAGCCGCGAAGCGACTCGATCAGATGGAGCACCTCGGTATTGCGCCACATCCAAGTAGGGAAGCGCGCAAAGGCCTCGCGCGGACGCCTCGCCTTGCCATCGCGGTGACGCACATAGTCGTCCACATGCTCGGCGTCGGGCCAGTCGGCCTCGGCGCAGACGAGGCGATAGCCCTTCTCCTCGACCAGCGCGCGAGTGAGGCGTGCACGCATGCGATAGAACTCCGAAGTGCCGTGGGTGGCCTCGCCGAGGAGCACGATCTTGGCGTCCCCCACTCGTTCGAGGAAGGGACTGAGATCAGCCTCTTCGAGCTGCGAAAAGGGCTCGGCCGAGGCACCGATGGCCTCCGCAAGGGAGGAAACAGTGGGGGTGTGGCTCATGATGCTTCAGGGGGATCGGCGGGTTTCGGAAGAGGGGCGGACAAGGTGTTCGACGAACCAGTCGGAGGCGCTCTGGGCCGCCGCCTCGAGGGTCCCCGGTTCCTCGAAGAGATGCGTCGCGCCGGGGATGATCTCGAGGTCACGCACCTGGACCTTCTCCAGCTGCGCGTAGGCCTCCTCGTTGAGTTCGATGACGCGCTCGTCCCGCTCCCCCACGATGAGCCGGGTGGGCGCGCGGACGTTTCCGAGGGCCGCGCCGGCGAGATCGGGCCGGCCGCCTCGCGAAACCACCGCGCCGACCCAGTGGGGCAGCTCGGCCGCCGCGATGAGGGCCGCCGCCGCGCCCGTGCTTGCGCCAAAAGTGCCTATCGGCAGATCCCGCGTATCGGCGTGCTCACGCGCCCAGCGCACGCCCTCCACGACGCGGCGCGCAAGGCGCGGGATGTCAAAACGGTATTGCCGCGTGACGCGGTCGGTGCGCTCTTCGGTGGGCGTGAGAAGATCGAGCAGCAGGGTCGCGAATCCAGCTCTTTGGAGCAAACGCGCCACCTCCTGATTGCGCGAGCTATGGCGACTGCTGCCGCTGCCGTGGGCGAAGACAATCACGGCCGCCACCTCGTTCGGAAGACTGAGAAAAGCTTCGATGGTCTCCGCTTCGCCGGAAAGCGGGATGGAGATTTCGCGGGTGGGGGCGAGGCGTTGGTGGTCGAGGGGGGACATGAGCAGGTATGGATGGGTTGGCGCGGAGAATCAGGAGCCGGCATGAAGACGGCTGGCCCGATCGAGCAGTTCGATCACTTCGTCGTCGGTGTTCTGGCCAAAATCCTCGTAGAAAAAGCCGACGGCGCGGAAGTCGCGAGGCGCGGAGAGGCAGACCACCTCGTCCACCAGTTCGCGAAAGAGCTCGACTGACGATGCCGCCCCGACGGGCACGGCGAGGACGAGCCCGCGCGCCCCCGCCTGACGCGCCGCCTCGACCGCGGCTCGCGCCGTCGCGCCGGTCGCGAGCCCATCGTCGACGAGAATCACGGTGCGGTCCCGCAGCTCGGGCATCTCCTCCGTACCGCGATAGGCGAGCATGCGGCGACGACTTTCATCGCGCGCCTTGGCGGCGAGTTGTTCGAGCGTCTCGTCATCGAGGCGGAGCGCACGAACGGTCCTGTCGTCGATCACGCGCACGCCATTCGGTGCCACCGCCCCAATGGCGAATTCCGGGTGGCCCGGCGCACCGATCTTGCGCGCCACGATGACGTCGAGGGGAGCCCCGAGCGCCTCTGCCACCTCGTAGCCGAGGATCACCCCCCCGCGTGGCAGGCCGATGACGAGGGGGTTTTGTTCACGGTAGGGTTCGAGGTGGCGGGCGAGTTCGCGCCCCGCCTCCGTTCGGTTGCGAAAGATCAGGTCTGACATGGGGCAGTAGCGGTTGGAGTGCGGGTGACCGGCCGAGTAGAGCCAATCATCGAAAACCCACTTTACGA
>JBKHAU010000440.1:0-2858 GCA_046542725.1 Opitutales bacterium | reverse complement strand
GTCGCCGACTCGCGAAATTCATAAGTGACATGGGCACCGCCGGTGCGATCGACGACGATGTGCGGATCGTTGTAGTTGCGACATCCGCTCGAGCAGCTTGCTTCCTCGAGCAGTTGGAAAGACCAGCTCGTGCCGTTGTAGTAGCCATATTTCACCCCGCGCGTGCTCGTCACTCCGCTCCCCCGATAGTGGCGGAAGACGGCATGCACGTTGCCGAGGTGGTCGACCGCGACGCCGAGGTCGTCAGAGAAACCGGAGTCTCCCGTCGCCGCGGTGGTGATGGCGGGCAGGCTGGTCCAGGTGGTGCCGTCGAACTTCCAGAACTCGATCCGGCTACTGCTCTCCTTGAGGAGGAGGTAAGAGTTGCCGGCGTCGTCCGAGGCGAGCACGGGATAGGCCCAACCGAAGGGCGTGACGCCCGAGAAGGAACCGGAGGTGGGTGCGCCGCGCAGCGCGAGGCCGCAGGTTGCGGCCAGGCAAGCGGCCAGGAAAAGGCGTAAGGTCATTTTGAGGCGGTGATGAAGGGGCGACACGAGCGGCCAATGCCCTCTTCCCCGGAGATCCCGCAGGACTCGAGGTGGGGAAGCGGGCGCGATGCACACTGCGGCCGTGCCGGGAGGGGGATCAGGGGGCGTAGCTGTTCACCGGCACCCAGGCGAAGGACCCGCTCGAGACCTCGTGGTAGAACTCGAGGTAGCCGGCGGAGTTGTAGCGGATCATGCCAACATGCGGCTGGGCCGGACTCTGCTCGTCGGGCAGGGAAAGGCTCACTTGGGCGCGCAGATCGGTCGCGGTGAGGCGGTCCGGCTGGAAGTCGCCGATCGGGGTGTTTTCGATCATGCCACCGGCGATCGTGAGGGCATCGACGACCTTGGCGTCGGTCGCGGCGTCGTCGGCGAGTTGGGTCGTGCCGACCCCAGCGTCCGCGATTGCAAAGCTGCGGTCGCCGCTCAGGTCGCCTCCTCCCGTGAGGCCGGTGCCCGCCGTGAGGGTGCGGCCGCTGAGGGTGGCAATGCCGTTGCCGTTGGTCGATATGCTCGACTGCAAATGGAGAAGGTCGCCCGAGACGCTGGCCTCGAAGGTCGAGAAGGTCGCCTCGTTGGCGCTGATCGCGCTCTGCAGGGTGGCGATGTCGGCATCGTGCCCCACCACGGCGGTCTCGAGCGCGGTGATGCTGGCGTCGTTGGCCTGGATCGCGGCCGTGTTGGCCTGGATCGCGGCGTCGTTGGCCTGGATCGCGGCGTCGTGGCTCGTGAGAGTCGACTGGTGGGTGTCGATCTGGGTCTGGAGGGAGGTGTCGCCCGAGGTGAGGTCGCTGAGGAGAGCGACCGTGCCGCTGGCATCGGGAAAAGTGATGGAGTGGTCGGCAGTGGGGTCGACGAGCCCGAGACTGAGCTCGAAGTCGTCGGCCGTGGCGCCTTCGAGCGTCAGCCCACCGGTGAGCACGAGGCTGGCGAAGCGTGCGCTGTCAGTGGTGGCCAATCCCTGGTCAGCGGCCCCGAGGTAGCCCCACTGCGCGCTGGAAACGGTGGTCGTGTCGATCGCCTCGAGTTGGCTGATCTCGGCAGCGCTGAGGTTCTTCAGCGCATCGGCAAAACCGTCGAGATCGGCCTGTGCCGCGTCCGCCGCCTGTTGAGCGTCACCCACTGCCACCTGGATTCCCGCGATGTCGGTGTCATTGCCCGTCACGGCCACCTGCAGACCGGCGATGTCGCTGTCATTGCCCGTCACGGCCACCTGGAGGCCGGCGATGTCGAGACCGTTGGCCAGGATCGCCGCGGCGTTGGCGTCGATTTCGACCCCATGGGCGCCGATCTCGACCGCGAAGCTGGCGTCCATCGCCTCGAGGGAGGAAAGGTCGACGGCAATGTTCCCATCCGTGCTCTCGAGGGCGCTGAGGCGGGCTTCGACGTTGCCGGAGACGCCCACCAACTCGTTCAGCTCGGCAGCCGAGGCGAGCAGAAGGGTGTCGTTGATCGTGAGCGTGTGGACGGCGGCGTCGCCGTCTTCGAGGAGGAGCTGTTGCCAGTCGCCGCCGTTCCAGAAATAGAAGCCCGGCACCGGATAGTTCCCGGAGGTGGAAGTGTTCCAGACGAGGAGGCTGTCGGCCGGCGCGGCGATCGGATCGGTCGTCGAGACGAGCGCGAGCCGCGGCACGAGCAGGCCGCGGGAAGTGGACCGCAAATCGAGGATCGCCGAAGGGTCGGCAGGAGCCGGAGCACCAATCGTCACGCCCCCCATCTGGGCGTGGGCGGGGGCGGCCGTGAGCGCCATTCCTCCAAGGAAAATGGCGTGGTTCAAGCGCAAGCGGTTAGTCAGCATCATGGTCATGAAAGGCGGGTGTTCGCGCTCCCCGGCGACGAGCTGTGGGAGGGATTGCCCCTACATCGTCGCGACCGCGTTCCGGTTTAGTCATTCTGATAGGTTTCTTCAGCCCTCCTAACACCACAGGCTCAGACTGGCTTATGGATTGCACAATTGTTGCCTGAATGGGCGCCCACTTGCCAGCGATCGAGAGGTGCGCAGAGTCCAACAAGAACATGAGCCGCCCCTACCGCATCCTCTTCGTCTGCATGGGTAACATCTGCCGCTCGCCTGCTGGCGAAGGGGTCCTGCGCCACCTCGTCGCCCAACGCGGGCTGAAGGACCGCCTCGAAGTCGCCTCAGCCGGGACGATCGGCTACCACCGCGGCAACCCGCCCGACCGGCGCATGACGGCCGCCGCCGCGCAGCGCGCCATCCACCTCGAAGGCGTCGCCCGCCAAGTGCATGCACGGGACCTCGAGAGCTTCGACCTCATCCTCACGATGGATGAAGAAAACTACGAGGCGGTCGTCGCACTCGATCCCTCCGGTGAA
>JBKHAU010000439.1:0-2862 GCA_046542725.1 Opitutales bacterium | reverse complement strand
GGCCTTCCGGCGGCCACTCCGAGCGAGTTCTATGGTTTCTGGCAGAGCCAGGAGCCCGCCGGCGACGAGGTCGTGATCAACATCAAGCGGGCCGGTCGCGCCTCCGCCTTCTGGATCGGGAGCGGCTCCAACGATCTCATGAAGGGGCGCTGGGAACTCGAAGGAGAACGCCTCATCATCTCATGGGAGTCCGGATACCGCGACGTCCTCACCCTCTGGGACGAGGGCACGAGCAAGCGTGAAGCCTATGGCCCCAATGGCTCCCTCAGCGGGGGACCCAGCTACGAGACGCGCGCCCGCCGGGTCGACCCCCGCCTGCCCGGCAGCCTCGCGGTCGACTCGGGTCCGCCGTCGGACACGCCCACCGCGGACTCGAGCTCGGCTCCCGATGAGTCCGCATCCGCCGTCGAGCCCGAAGCGGCAGACCGTTCCGCCCCTGAGATCCCGATGCGCAACCCCTACGTCGGCTACTGGATGGTGGAACAGAGTCCCGGTATGCTCTTTGGCCTGATGAGCAGCGCGTCGGACCACTTCTACATTTTTCTCGATCGCGACGGTCGGGCCTCCGTCGCGCTGCGCCGCTGGGGAGCCGACAATGCGCTCCGCGGCTCCTGGGAACTGGTTGACGGCGAAGCCCGCATCACTTGGCCCAGCGGCCACAAGGATGTGCTCGTGCGGACGAAGGACGGCGAGGTGCGTCTGCGCAGCCTCGGCCGCAAGGACGATTTCGGGGACCGCGGGGGGGAGGTGCGCGCCGCCCAACGCAGCAACGCGACCGAAGCCGCCCAATATTTCAACTCCGGCGATGTGCGTCTCCTCACGATGACCGATATCCGCGGCATCTGGGCAGCGGCTGACCCCAACGCCGATCACCAGGACAAGGTCCATATCCTCGGTTGGGGGCAGGCTGAACTCCGCTCGGACGGTGGCGAACTGCGCCAGCGCGGCAGCTGGAAGCTTTTCAACGACCACGTCGTCGTCTCTTGGAACGACGGTTCGAAGGATGTCCTGCGCAACAATCTGCGCTACTGGCAGCGCGAGCGCCTCGCCCCCGGCATGTCCGTCGGCGGCAGCCCCGTCTTCACTCAGCGTGTGATCAAGATCGCCGGCGAGAAGACCGGCACCTACACGGACCGCTGAGAGTCCGAACGAGCGGGCCGAGCGGGGCTTCTGGCCCTCCCATGGGACGCGGTGCTCCGTCGATCCGTCGATCCTCGCCCTTCGGGAGGAGCGCGTCCCCTCCACCGGAGTGAGGCATTGCTTCGCCCCCTCCGCGTCGCCTCCGTCCGGCCTCGTCCCGGCTGGCGCTGCGCGCGCCCTACCCCACCACCTTGCAGGGTAGCATGGCGGCATCGCGCATGCCGTGGATGATCTTCTTGTC
This sequence comes from Opitutales bacterium, assembly GCA_046542725.1. GTDB lineage: Bacteria > Verrucomicrobiota > Verrucomicrobiia > Opitutales > Oceanipulchritudinaceae > CAWVVV01. The sequence goes on along the minus strand of JBKHAU010000439.1, from coordinate 1,481 downwards.
GGCCGGACAGAAAGTGGCGAGCACCCCGCCGAGATGGGTCTGCGCGCCCTCGACGAAATAGTAAGGGCAGAGGCGCACCCGCCCCTCCATGGCGTAGGTGCGGTCACCCTCGACGTCGTAGACCGGGTGGGACAGACGGCGGGGTTTGCGGTATTCCTGGAGGATGGAAAGGTTGCGCGAGGCCTCGCCGAGGGCCTCGGCGATGCCTTCGGACCACTCCTTGCGGGAGGCATCGCTGCCGTAGAGCACACTGCGCGCGCCCCAAGCGTTTTCATGGAAGCCGCTCAACTTGATAATGAGGTTGCGTTCCTTTTGCGAGGCCTCGGCAAGCTGTTCCCAGCGGTGGATGGGGCGCCCTCCGACACTCGGGGCATCGAGCACGGCGTTGGGCGGGAGGTCGACCGGATCCATCATCCAGCCGTGCGGGATGATCCGGCGCAGGACCTTGAAGCTGCGCTTGCTGAGGTGCTCGCGCCAGAAATCCTCGAGCCGCGGATGGTGGAAAAGCGCGAGATTGAGCTTCTCCTCCTGAAAGGGCCGCATCGGCGGAGTGACGACGAGAGCGCTGTTCTCGAGGTATTCGAAGAGGAACTCCTTGAGCGGCAGATTGGGCAGGTCGAAGAGTTCCCAGAAGCGGTAGATCACGTCGATCTCCTCCGGGTTGCCCTCGATGTCGGCGCAGAGCGATTCGCCGAGCGGCATGAGTTCGGTGGGGTGCAAGCAATGCACGCGCTTGCCCATCGCTTGGAGCTGTTCCGCGAGCCACTCCATCTCGGGCCGGTAGGTGGCGGCCTCATCGGAGACGACGATGACGATGAGGGGGTGACGCACGTCGGGGCGCATCGCCGCCATCGCGCCATGAAAGGCCTCGAGCATGCGGTCGCCCGCTCCCACGATCGCACCGTCCTCCGCATAGAGGCGGTTGAGGAAGGCGGTCAACCCGATGCCGCCCGGCACCGAGTCCATCTCGGTGAGCGCAAACCCATCCTCCGTCAGCAGAAGATCGGGCCGGATGACGAGCGGCTGCTGTCCGCGTGCCTTGTCTGCGCGAGCGTAATCGACCAGCCCGGGCGGCTTGCCGCGATCGAGGTAGTCGGCCACCCAGGTCGTCACAAGGGTGCGGTTGCGCAGGATGTTTTTGCCCTCCACCGAGCGCGTGTAGAGAAACTCGAGAGCGCGGAAGAACTCCGCGCAGGCCTCGCCGATCGTCTTCAGCTCCTCGACCTGTGCGGCCGTGAGGGGAAACGCCTCTGGCGCGAAGCGCCAGGTCTTGTCCTCGAAAAGTTGCTGGCCACCAAGGGCGGCGCGGATGGTGGCGTGCGAAAGAGGCATCGGTGAGGGGAACGGCGCGACGGAGCGCGGGCTCAGTCGTCGAGCTTGACGTCCTTGTTGCGGGTGCGGGGGCAGCCGGCGCGCAGCCAGGCATGGATGAAGCGGTCGAGGTCGCCGTCCATCACGCTCTGGACGTTGGAGGTCTCCAC
>JBKHAU010000438.1:0-2865 GCA_046542725.1 Opitutales bacterium | reverse complement strand
CGATCTGGTCTCGCAGAGCGTCCGGCGGCTCGAGGAGGCCTCGTTCCCGCCCAAGGCCTACCTTCAATACGGGATGAATCAGGGGCGCGCGGAGCTGCGTCGCCAGGTTTGCGAGCAACTGGCGGGCTACCCCGGCGAGGAAACCATGGGGCTCACCCCCGAGCGTGTCCTCATCTCGAACGGGTCGCAGCAGTCGCTCTACATGAGCGCGCAACTCTTTTGCGATCCGGGCGACATCGTGCTCGTCGAGGCGCCCAGTTACTTTGTCTTTCTCGAGCTTCTGCGCGGGCTGGGCCTCGAGCCGCGCTCACTTCCCGCCGACGCGGAGGGGCGGGTCGACCTCGACGCCCTCCGGGACCAGTTCGCGGCCTGGGAAAAGACCGGCGAGATCCGCCGTGTGAAGTTGCTCTATTTCATGGGGGTCTTTGCCAATCCGAGTGCCCGCTGCTGGCACGAGGCGGACAAGCGCGCGCTCGGCGAGTTCATCCGTGAGCTGCCCTTCAGCCTCCCGGTGATCGAGGATATGGCGTATCGTGAACTCTACTTCCGCGCGCCCTGGCCGTCTCGCTCGATCCTCGCCCTGCCCGAGTGGGAGGGGCTTCCAGCCCTGTATGCCGGGACCTTCACGAAGCCCTTTGCGACGGGACTCAAGGTCGGTTTTGTCGCGAGCCACGACGAGACCTGGGTTCGACACCTCGCGCGCATCAAGGGCCATCAGGACTTCGGCACTTCCAATTTCGCTCAGGCGGTGATCGAGGATTGCATCCGCGAGGGGCTCTACGACGCGCACCTCGCCCGCATCCGCCCGCACTTCGAGGACAAGATGCGGGCGCTCGACGAGGCCCTGCGGGCCGAAGGGCTGGCGGAACTCGGCTGGCGGTGGGAAATCCCCGTGGGCGGGCTGCTGATGTGGGCCGTGGCGCCCGACGGTTTCGACACCTCGCTCGAATCCCCCTTTTGCCGTGCCTGCCTCGAGCACGAGGTGGTCTATGTGCCAGGCGACCTCTGCTTTGCCGAGCGCGAGCCGCGCAACGGCGTGCGCCTCAGCTTCGGCGTGCTCGATCCGCCCAACCTGCGCGAGGCGGCGCGGCGCTTCGTCGCCGCGGCGCGGGCGGTGAGCTGAGGAACAGGCGCGGCTCGGGCATTGCGCTCGAGCCACGAGGCGCCACGCTCCCGGCCATGCAGGACGACGCAACGACCCTGGCCGAGCTGCGTGCGCGCGTGCTCGCCTTTGTGCAGGAGCGGGACTGGGAGCAGTTTCACTCCCCGAAAAACCTCTCCATGGCGCTCGCCGCCGAGGCCGGAGAACTGATGGAACACTTTCTCTGGGTGGAGAGCGCCGCCAGCTGCGATCTCGACACCAAGCCCGGCCTGCGCGCCAAGGTCGAAGAGGAGATCGCCGATGTCGTGATCTACGCCCTCGAGTTCGCCAACGCCTGTCAGACCGACCTCGCCGCCGCGATCGAACGCAAGCTCGCCCGCAATGCCGAGAAATACCCCGTCGAAAAGGCCCGCGGCCGGGCCGACAAATACACGGAACTGTAGGGAAAGCTGAATGATGACTGATGAATGATGAGCGATGAATCGGGCTGAGTGCGTGACTGTCGCTCACTCCTCATCATTCATCAGTCATCATTTCAAATCGCTTCTCGCCAGTCGACGAGCGTGAGTCGCGGACTGCGACGGCCGTTCCAGAGATTCCAGTGGAAGCGCACGGCGAGGTCGAGGGGCACGCCGGGGGGTGGAGGGCGTTCGGCGGCGCGCCAGGCGATGCCGGCGAGAGGGGCATGGCGGTTGCGCCGGGCGAGGGTGAAGCGCAGGTGCTGGCTGGTGCGACCAAAGGTGCTCACTCCGTCGAGGCGGGCTCCGCGCAGGGCAAAGACGGGTTCGGGGTTGGCTTGGCCGAAGGGCGCGAGGCGCTCGAGTTCGGCAAGGAGACGCTCGGTGAGATCCTCGGCCCCGAGTTCGAGGTCGACCGCAAGGGTTTTGTCGGGCACCGAACCGTTGAGGTGAGCGGAGAGGGCGGCGTTGAAGTCGGTGCGCAGAGCATCGATCGCCTCGCGGCGGGTGCTCACGCCCACTGCCATGGGATGGCCGCCCCACTTCGTGAGGTGCTGGCGGCAGTCCTGGAGGACCTCGACGAGGTTGACGCCGGGGATGGAGCGGCCGCTGCCCTTGGCTTCGCCATCGCTGTCGTCGCCGAGGACGAGGGCGGGACGGTGAAAACGCTGCATCAGTCGGCTCGCCACGATGCCCACCACGCCGGTGTGCCAGCCAGGGCCATAGACGAGGATTCCGGGAGTGTCCGGCATGGTCTCCTCGACCTGCTGGATCGCCTCCTCGGTGATGGCGGCCTCGATGCGTTGCCGCTCCTGGTTGAACCCGTCGAGCTCCTGCGCGGTGCGCCGGCAGGCGCTGAAATCGCTCCCGAGCAGCATCTCGATGGGGGCCTGGGCGTCATCGAGGCGACCGGAGGCATTGATCCGCGGCCCCAGGCGGAAGGAAATGTCAAAAGGCTCGACGGGGGCGCCGAGCGCCATGCCTGCGACCTCGAAGAGCGCCTGTAGGCCGAGGCGCTTGGGGTGCTTGAGGGCGGTCAGCCCGTTGCGGGCAAGGATCCGGTTTTCGCCCCGCAAAGGGACGAGGTCGGCGATCGTGCCGAGCGCAACGAGGTCGAGGTAGTCGCGCAGGTCGATTTCCTGGGCGATGGGGTCGCCGTCGAGACGCATCGCCTTGACGAGGCCATGGACAAACTTGAAGGCGAGACCCACCGCGCAGAGTTCGCGCCACGGTGCCTCGGGGGCATCGTAGACGTGCGGGTTGACGAGGATCGCCCCTTCCGGCAGCTGCTCTCCCGCCTGGTGG
>JBKHAU010000437.1:0-2870 GCA_046542725.1 Opitutales bacterium | reverse complement strand
GGGCACGATCATCACCCCGAGGATGAACTCGCGCACCGTGCGCCCCTTCGAAATACGGGCAATGAACATCCCCACGAAGGGCGACCAGGAGATCCACCAGGCCCAGTAGAAGACGGTCCAGCTCCCCTGCCAGTTCGTCCCCTTGAAGGTCTCCGTCCAGAGGCTCATCTCGAACAAATGGGTGAGGTAGAAGCCGACGTTCTGCGAGAAGCCGCCGAGGATGTAGATCGTCGGGCCGGCAATCAGCACAAAGAGCATGAGGATCGCGGCCAGCCCCATGTTCCATTCGCTCAGACGCTTCACCCCATTGTCGAGTCCGGCCATGACGGAGATCGTCGCGATGGCCGTGATGACCGCGATGAGGATGACCTGCATCGTCGGCGAGATGGTCAGCCCGGTGAGGTAGTTGAGCCCGGCGTTGACCTGCTTCACCCCGAGACCGAGTGAAGTGGCCAGTCCCATGAGGGTGGCGAGGACCGAGAGCACGTCGATGAGGTTACCCCAGAAGCCGTAGATCTTGTTTCCCAGGATCGGGTAGAAGATCGAGCGGATGGTGAGCGGCAGTCCGCGATTGTAGGCGAAGAAGGCAAGTCCGAGCCCGACCACCGCATAAATCGCCCAAGGGTGCAGTCCCCAGTGGAAGAACGTCACACCCATCGCCGCCTGCGCCGCCTCCGGCGTCTGCGACTCCACCCCGCTGAAGAGCGGTGAGGGCGTATCGTAGTGATACATCGGTTCGCCCACGCTCCAGAACATCAGGCCGATGCCCATGCCCGCACTCAGAAGCATGGCAAACCATGCCTGCCGCGAGAATTCGGGGCGCGCCTTCGTCCCACCGATACGGATGTGTCCGAAGCGGCTGAAGGCGAAATAGAGCGCGGCGACAATGAAGACATTGGCCGCCATGATGAAAAACCACCCGAAGCTCGACGAGGTCCACGCCAGCGCCTCGCTCGCGACCTTCGACGCCTGATCCTGAAACATCAGCGTGACGACGATGAAAACAAGCAGGATGAGCGACGACACCATCGTCACCTGCGGGTGGACGTCGAAGCCCCACTTGCGCCAATTGTTCTCGCCCGGCTCCTGCCGGTCCCCCTCATCGAAGAAGGAGGCGGTGGGTCGAATCTGCAGGCCGCGAAACTGCTCGCGCTCCTCCACCGCCTTCTTTCGCGCGATTTCCTCGGCGTGTCTGAGCTTCTGCGCCAGCGTGCGTTTCGCCACCGCATCGTTGTTCTTCGAGTGTCCTTTGTCGGGCATGGGATTCCTCGTGTGGGCGCCCCGCTCCACAGCTCCTCCGCAGCCCGAGATGGCGGGTGCGGTTTGACGGGACGAAATGATTGGACTGTGAGATCCGCCCCGAGAGAACGGGCGGAGACGCTTTCCTCCCACGGGAAGCCGACCGCAGAGACGGAGGAAGAGCCTCTCAAGATGAGAGAACAGGAAAACTCACTCTACCTCGTCCTTCGCTCTTCACAAACGCAAAACCGGCATACCCGCTCCTTTTCTTCCCGAAGGCGGGACGCGGGCGCCCCCCGAGGCCCGCCTTCGGGGGCTGTCGTATTCAGCTTTCGGCTACAGTGCTTCCGCCTTCACCACGACCTCGCCGATCAGGCGGTCACCCTCGCGCGCGAAGACGATGGTATCGCCCTCGCGCACGTCGCCGGCAATGATCCGGCGCGCCAGCGGGGTCTCCACCTCGCGCTGGAGAAAGCGCTTGAGGGGGCGCGCACCGTAGACCGGATCGTAGCCCTTTTCGGCCACCCACTCGACGGCGTCCTCGCGCAGGACAACCTCGATGTGCTTGTCCGCCAGGCGCCGGTTGATGTCGGCGAGGAGAAGATGCACGATGCGGCCGATGTGCTCGAGCGAGAGCGGCTTGAAGAGGATCGTGTCGTCGAGCCGGTTGAGGAACTCGGGACGGAATCCCTGCCTCAACTCTGTCATTACACTGTTGCGCACCCCGTGGGGGATCTCCTCCCCGGTGACCCCCTCCAGGAGGTAGCGGCTGCCGATATTGGAGGTGAGGATGAGGACGGTGTTCTTGAAGTCGACGGTGTGGCCCTGATTGTCCGTCAGGCGCCCGTCGTCCATCACTTGTAGCAGAATATTGAATACGTCCGGATGGGCCTTTTCGATCTCATCGAGAAGGATCACGCTGTAGGGCTTGCGCCGCACCGCCTCGGTCAGCTGCCCGCCCTCGTCGTAGCCGACGTAGCCGGGGGGCGCGCCGACGAGGCGCGAGACGCTGTGCTTCTCCATGTACTCGCTCATGTCGAGGCGGATGACGTTGTCCTCGCTGTCGAAGAGGGAGGCGGCAAGGGTCTTGGCCAGCTCGGTCTTGCCCACTCCGGTGGGCCCGAGAAAGAGAAAGGTGCCGATCGGCCGCCGCGGGTCCTTGATCCCGGCCCGGGCGCGAAGGATGGCGTCGGCCACCACCGAGACGGCCTCTTCCTGCCCCACGACCCGCTCGTGGAGGATATCCTCGAGGCGGAGCAGCTTGTCCTTCTCGCCCTCGAGGAGGCGCGCCACGGGGATGCCGGTCCAGCGTCCGACGATCTCCGCGATCTCTTCCGCCGTGACCTCCTCCTTGAAGAGGGCATTGCTCGAGGCGCGCGCCTCGGCGGCCTCGTGCGCGGCCTTCAGCCGGGCCTCGAGTTCGGGCAGGGTGCCGTGGCGCAGCTGGGCGACGCGGTTGAGGTCGTAGGCGCGCTCGGCCTGTTCCATCTCGCGCTTCGTCCCCTCGATCTGCTCACGCAGCTCCTGCGCCGCGGTGATCGTCGCCTTCTCGGTTTCCCACTGGCTGCGCAGGGTCGCGAGCTGCTCGCGGGCGTTAGCCAGCTCCTCGCGGAGCTCCGCAAGGCGGTGGC
>JBKHAU010000005.1:0-15836 GCA_046542725.1 Opitutales bacterium | reverse complement strand
TGCAACCGACCTACCGTCCTTCCAAGATCAAGCGGGCCCGCAAATTCGGCTTCCGTGCCCGCAACGCCACGCGCAGTGGCCGCAAGGTCCTGCGGGCGCGTCGTGCCCACGGGCGCAAGCGTCTGAGCGCCTCGGTCTAGGACTGCGCGCGGGCGGCCGTGTCATGCGGTTTCGGCCAACACAACACATCCGGCGGACCTGGGAATTCCAGCATGTCCGCCTCCACGGAAGGCGTCGGGACTGCGGCGCTTTTTTGGTGCATTTGTGTCTTTTCGAGGAGAGCGCACGTCTGCCGGTGCGCCGCCTCGGGGTGGTGGCCTCGAAGCGCGTGGGCAACGCCGTCGCGCGCAACCGCGCCAAGCGCCACCTGCGCGAAGTCTTCCGGGCCGCGCAGGAGGCGCTTCCGCCGAACTGCGATGTGGTCCTCACGGCGAGGCGCGCGATCGAGGGGTTTGCCTACGAAACGCTCGAGCGGCGTTTTCGGGCGGCCGTCCACCAGCTCGCGACCGAGTCCTCTGTGCGAGCCGGAGAGGAGACCCCCGCGTGAGCCTCGCCTCCCGGGTCGGGCGGCGCCTCTGGCTTTGGCCCGCGCTGGTTCTGCTGCGTCTCTACCAGTGGGTCCTGTCGCCGGCGCTGCACGCCCTCACGCCGGGGCAGGGCTGCCGCTACGAGCCAGGCTGCTCGGGCTATGCGATCGAGGCGCTGCTGCGCTTCGGCCTCATTCGCGGGACTTGGCTGGGGGCCCGGCGGTTTCTCGATTGCCACCCGTGGGGACATTTCGGGATCGACCCGGTGCCTGCCTCTTGGCCGGGGTGGTTTGCCCCACGCAAGCACTACTACGGAGCCGGGGCCGAAAACCCTTCAACCCACTGTTGCCATCAGGCCAAGGACACCCCCTGATGCACGGTTTTCCTTTTTCCAATGGATAAGAAGCACGCCCTTCTCGGAACCCTCTTCATCCTCGCCGCGCTTGGTTTCATGGTGGTGGACAACATGCAGCGCGCGAAAGCCGCTGAGGAAGCCGCCCGTGAGCAGGAACAGCGCGCCGTCGAGCAGGACGAATCACCGGGCGCGGATGACGGAGACCCGGCGACGCCCGCCTCGTTTGTGCGGGAGACGACCATCCAACCGTCGGAGGAAACCGCCGATGGCTTCGTGCAGGAAGTGCGCGAGCGCCTCGAGTCCGACCAGGCGGAGGAAACCGTCGTGCTCCAAAACCGCTACCTGCGCGCCACCCTCACGAGTCTTGGCGCCGCGATCCGCACCGTTGCGCTGATTGAGGAGGACGCCAACGGCCAATTGGCCTATCCGGTGGAAATCGGCGGCAGCGAACCGATCGTGCTGCACGAGCTCGCCAAGACCCGCCCCCTGGTCCTCGCGCGCGAGATGCGCGATGGCTTTGCTCCGATCGCACTGCCCTTCGCGATTGTGGAACAGGCCTCGGACCGCGTCGTCTTCGAGAGCACCCTGCCGGAAGGCCTCGTCCTGCGCCGTGTCTACACCGTGGCGGAGCGCGAGCCGGGGGGGCCAGAAGACTACACCATCCGGCATGAGCTCACGATCAGCAACCCGACCGACCGGGCCTTCGAACTCGACGAGTTTTTCATCAACATCGGTACCGCCGCTCCGACCAATGCCGACCCCTATGGGATGGACCTGAACGCCTCGGCGATGGTCGACGGCGACTTCAAGAACATCCGCGCGAGCAAGTTCAAGGGCGGCTTTTTCTCCTCCGCCAAGGAAGAGGTGACGCGGGAAGGGGCGGTTACCTGGGGCGCGGTGAAGAATCAATTTTTCGCCTCCATCCTCACCCCGGACACCCCCGCCGGCGCGCTGGTCGCCCGTCCTGTGCAGTATCCCACGCCAAGTGAGGCGCGCTCGCCCTCCATCGGGGTGACGGGCTTCATGCAGTTCGACCTGCCGACACTCGCGGCCGGGGCCCAGGAGACCATCGCCTTCGATTACTATTCCGGGCCGAAGGACTTCAATCGCCTGCAGAAGATGACGCTCGATCAGGAGGACGTCATGCAGTTCGGCTGGTTTCTCGGCATGTTCCTCGGCTTCATCGCCTTCGTCGGCAAGGCACTTTTCACCCTCCTCAGCTTCCTCTACGGCCTCATGGGCAACTGGGGCTTCGCGATCATCTTCATGACGCTGATCGTGCGCCTCTTTCTCTGGCCGCTCACGGCCAAGGCGGCGCGCTCCTCCAAGCGCATGCAGGAGCTCCAGAAGCCCATGGCGGAGCTCAAGGAGAAGTACAAGGACAACCCGCAGAAGCAGCAGCAGGCCACCCTCGAACTGTTCAAGAAGCACAAGATCAACCCCTTCTCGAGCTGCTGGCCGGTCCTCCTCCAGTTCCCCATCTTTATCGCCATGTTCAACCTCCTGCGGAACACGGCCGACCTGCGTTTCGCCGGGTTTCTTTGGATCGATGACCTCTCCATGCCCGATGCGAGCATTCCCCTCGGGGGCGCTTCGCTGCCCTTCATCGGCGGCGCGATCAACGTCCTGCCTTTCGTCTGGCTGGTGAGCATGTGGTTCCAGATGAAGATGATGCCGCAGCCCTCGGTGGACAATGCGCAGACGAAGATCATCAAGTACATGCCCTTCATCTTCTTCCCCATGACGTATTTCTTCTCCAGTGGACTCGTCCTTTACTGGACGACGACCAATGCGTTTTCCATCTTTCAGGGGTGGGTCACGCGCCGCACGAAGGACGCCGAAGACATCGCCATCGAGGCCGAGATCGCCGAAGGGGAGAAGAAGAAGTCCTCCGTCCTCAAGACCGGCCCGATCAGCAAAAAGAAGAAGAAAAAGAACTAGGCGCGCGGCGTCTCCACGGTTCCCTCGGGCTCTCCACCACCACCTTTCGTATCCGCACCCTTACCCCTCTCGACCGACATGGCTGGACACAGTAAATGGGCCACGACGAAGCGGCACAAGGCCGTCATCGACGCCAAACGTGGCAAGATCTTCAGTTCGCTCTCCAAGGACATCACCCTGGCGGCCCGCGAGGGCGGGGGGGATCCCGAGTTCAATCCCCGCCTGCGCACCTATGTGAACAAGGCAAAGGTGGCCAACATGCCGGCCGAGAACATCGACCGGGCGATCAAGAAGGGCACCGGCGAACTCCCCGGGGTGGAGTATCTTCAGCTTCTTTACGAGGGCTACGCGCCCGGCGGCATCGGCGTCATCGTGCAGGTCACGACGGACAACAAAAACCGTGCCGCGAGCGAGGTGCGCTCCACCTTCTCCAAGCACGGTGGCAACCTCGCCACGCCCGGCGCCCTCCAGGCCTTCTTCAACCGGCAGGGCCAGTTTCTCATCGCCTCCGAAAAGACGAGCGAGGACCAGCTCATGGAGATCCTCCTCGAGGCCGGGGTGGAGGACATCATCGACCATGGCGACCACTTTGAGGTGCGCTGCCCGATGACCGACTACGATGCCGTCTCGACCGCTCTCGAGAAGGCCGGCATCGAGCCCGACGAGAGCGATCTGGTCTACCTCGCCACCACCCCCATGCCGCTCGAGGACAAGGAGGCGGTGGCCAAGCTCCTCCGCCTGACCGAGGCCCTGGACGATCTCGACGACGTGCAGAACGTTTTTGACAACAGCGAGATCCCGCCCGAGCTGCTGGCCGACGAGGAGGCCTAGGCAGAGTTCCGCAGCGGTGGGCTTCGCCTCCGAAAGAGCGGCGTTTTCGGTGGGCATCCATGGTTCATGGAATCGACCGAACGGCGTCGCGCGCTCCCAGAGTCCTTCGCCCCGCGAGGGGGCAAAATGCCGCGGAGAAAAAGGGCTCCGCGCGCCCGCCCTCCTCCATCGCCCGACGGGCGAGGCGGCGGTTGCACTCCCGTGGCGCGCTTTTGTCGCCGGTCTCAGGCCCCCTCGCCGACGAGCAGCACCTTGCCGAGGCGGGTTTGCTGGTCGGCGGCGAAGGCTTCCTTGTATTCGGAAAGCGGATAGCGCGCGGCGACGGGCGCCCGGATGACGCCCGAGCGCACGAGGTTGTAGAGGTTGTCGCACATGACGCGGGCGCGGGCCTCGGAGTTGTCGCGGAACCAGCGGTCCATCCAGAAGCCCTTCAGGGTGATATCGTCGAAGATGAGCTGGCGTGTGGGGAAGCGAGTGGGCTCGAAGCTCATCGCCCCGATCGTGACGTGGGTCCCGCCGCGCCCGAGCGTCTTGACGAGGCGCAGGGCGCTTTCTCCCCCGACCGAGTTGATCGCCAGTTGGGGACGAGCCTTGCCGAGGAGGGCACCGAGGTCCTTCTCGTAGCCGCTCTCCTCGGTCACGACGAGGTCGGCTCCCAATTCGCGCAGGGGCTCGATCCAGCGCTCATGGCGCACGACGTTGAGCGTGTGCAGGCCGAGGTGCCGGGCCATCTGGATGACAAAGAGGCCGACGGCTGAGTTGGAGGCATTTTGGATGACCCATGAGCCGCTCTCCAGATGGGCGTCGCGCAGGATCCGCCAAGCGGTGGGGGGATTCACCTTGGCCATCGCGGCGTAGTCCTCAGGCACGCCCTCGGGCACGGTCTCGAGGCCTTCGGCCGGCACGGTGAAGCGTGTCTGCCACGTCCCCACCTCGCCGGGCAGGAGGACCCGGTCGCCGCTGCGCAGCTCCGAGACGCTCATTCCGACTTCCTCCACCTCGGCCACTCCCTCTCTCCCGGCAACCGCGGGGAGGGGCTTGCTGACCCCGTATTTTCCCAGGATCATGCCATAGTCGGAGGGGTTGATGGGGGCTGCGAGGAGGCGAAGACAGACCTCGTTGGGTCCGGGGGAGGGGAGTTCCGCTTCGGTGAGTTCGAGCACGTCGAGGGGTTTGCCGAACTCCCGATAGGTGAGGGAATGAGTCAGATCCACCTCATCAACGTGTGCCCCTCCATGCGGCCTGCCAAGCGGAAAGAAGGGCGGCGGCGCGCGCCTGGAAGAATGGGCTTCGGACTTGTGCGGTCCCGCGGTATGGAGCATTGTCCGCGCGATCTCATGAGAACTGCTCGTTTCCATTCACACCTTGCGGTGTTGCTCTCTCTCTTTGTGGGCGCGGCCGCCCTTTCGGCGCAAGGCGTCCAGTCCTTCACTCTTCGTTCGGCCCTCGAGCGGGCCAGTGAGGCCAACTTCGATCTCCTGCTCGGGGAAGAAAGGGTGGTGGCCGCGGAACAGGCCCTGCGAAGAGCGCGCGCCTCCTTTTATCCGCAAGTGTCGGCGGAGGCCTCCCAGGGGCGGTCAAAAAATGTCTCGGCCTTCCCGAGCGGCGACGAGGGCGAGGTCGGCCTGGTTGGCTTTACGAACAACCGCTTCTCGGCGGCCCTCCGCACCCGGCTCACGATTTTCGATGTCGATACCCTGGCCAACGCGCGCATTGCCCGCTTCGAGACGGAGATCGCGCGCCTGCAGCTCAATCAGACCGTCGAAGATATCCGCGCGGCCGTGGCCGACATCTATTTCACGCATCTGCGCAATCTGCGCCAGGCCGATACGATCGAGGCCCAGATCGCGCGCGACCGCGTCCTCCTCGATCTCGCCTCGAAGCGCGCCGAAGCCGGCACCGCCACCCAGCTCGACGTGACCCGCGCCGAGGTCCGCCTCGCCAACAGCGAGCTGCGCCTCACACAGCAGCAGGCGATCATCTTCGAGAGCGGGATCAACCTTCAACAAGCGCTCAATCTCAACCTGGCCGGCACGGTGGAGCTGGATCCAGTCGCCCTCGACGCGACGGCGCCCGTTCGCTTCTCGATGTCCACCCTCGAGGCGGTCCTCGTTCAGCGGCCGGAGGTCGTTGCCCAGCGCCGCCTTCTCGAACGCAACGAAGTGGCCCTCAAGGCCGCCCGCTACCAGCGCGTCCCCAGCGTCGAGCTTTCCGGCGATTATGGCTACGCCGCGGCCAATTTCGACGACGACCTCGAAAACGTCTGGTCGATTCAGCTGGGGATCAGCATGCCGCTTTTCGAGGGCTTTCGCATCGATGCGAACCAGATGGAGGCGGCCAGCGCGGTGCGCGCCCAGATGGTCGCGCTCGACCAGATCGAGTCCCAGATCGAGGCCGAGTATCGCCTCGCTCTCTCGCAGGTCGAAACCGCCGCCCGCAGCGTCTCGATCGCCCGCAAGCAGGTGGAGCTGGCCGAACGCGAGCTGGAGCTGGCGCGGCGCCGCTTCAGCGAAGGGGTGGCGAACAACAGTGAGGTGGTCGACGCGCAGGCGAGTCTCGCCGAGGCCGAGGACGGGCTCGTGGCGAGCGAATACCGCTTCAACCTCGCCCGCCTTGCCCTCGCCCGCGCCGAGGGGGACGTCTTCGGCCTCGTGCGTTCATGACCGGGGGTGGAGTCCTGCCCGTGTGCACCCGCCTGGTGCTTGCTTCCGGCTCGCCCCGGCGCCGCGAACTCATCGCCCACCTTGGCTTCGCGGCGGAGCTGCTGCCGGCCACCGTGGAGGAGTGGGAAGCGGCCAATGCCGACCCCGCTGCGCTCGTCGCGCACAACGCCGCCCTGAAGGCTGACTGGGCCGCCGCTCGGCGCCCGACCGCACCGATCCTCGCGGCCGACACAACCGTCGCGCTCGGTGCTGAAGTCCTCAACAAGCCGACCGACCTCACCGAAGCCCGCGCCATGCTCCGGCGCCTTGCCGGCCGCACCCATGTCGTGCATACGGGGGTGAGCCTGCGCTGGCTCGCGCGCGATGCGCGGGAGGATTTCATCGTGTCGAGCGAGGTCACTTTCCAAGCCTTCGACGATGCCGTCATCGAGCGCTACTTCGCCCTTGTCGATCCGCTCGACAAGGCCGGTGCGTACGGCATCCAGGAGGGGCGCGAACTCATTGTCGAGCGTTGGGAGGGTTCCCTTCACAACATCATGGGTCTGCCCACCGAACGGCTTGTGGTGGTTTTTGAACAGCTTGGCTGGACGCCACTTCTAAAACGCTTGTAACCGCCGGCCGCGCCCCGGCTCTTTTCTCCGTGCCATCCACCGCCACAGCTTCGCCGCCCGAGCCGCCGCCCTTGCCGCAGGCGCCGAGCGTCTCTGCCCGCTCCTTGCTCCAGTCACCCGGTCGGGACCGGGACGCACTCATCCTCGCGGTCGTCGCGGTGGTCTTTCTCCACCTCCTCTTTCTCGCCGCGGTTCCGCGTCAGGCCCGGCTCGCCGCTCCCGTCGAGATGGCCGAGGTGGAGAGGATGCAACTTGAGTTGCTCCAGCAGCCCCTCGAGGAGGAGGAACTGCAGTATGTGCGGGCCAACCCCGCCGCCGAAGCCGCCCCTCCCGACGAGACCAATCTGTATTCCGACCGCGACCAGGTGGCCGCCCAGGAAGAGGTCACCCCTCTTGCCGCCGATGAAACCCCAGCCCAGGAGGGCGACGAGGCCGAGTCGGTCCGCCTCGTGCAGGGAGACCCTTTTCAACAGCCCGCGCCCCCCGCACCGGCCTCGCAGCAGGCCCAGCAAAGTGCGAGTTCCCCGCCCATTCCGGAGATGCGCCCGGCCCCGGCCGAGAAGCAGCAGGTCACCGCCCCCGACGTCCTCGAGCGGGGGCCTCTGGAGGAGGACGGCCTCCTCGCGACCCCCGAGCCACAGGACAACGCCGAGGAACCCGAGGAGATCGAGACCGCCGACACCCTCCAGCCAACCGAGCAGCAGAGTGAACTCGACGATGTCGGCCAGGACGAGTTCTTCCGGCCAGAACGTCCTGCCGTCGATCCCAGCCAGCGCCAGCCCCGGCCGAATCGCCCGCAGGTCGCCCTCGACAACTCCTTCGGCCCGCGCCGCGATGCCGCCGCCGGCGTCAACCGCATCGGCAATGTGTCGTGGAATACCCGCTACAGCGAGTTCGGTGAATACTGGAAACGCGTCACCGAGGTCATCGAACGCCGCTGGAACAGTCTCGTCATGAATTCCTATCGCTCGCTCACCTTTTCCGGTGACCGCGTCGTTTTCGAGTTCGTCATCGCGCGGGACGGCTCGATCAAGGAAATCCATGTCATCCAGTCGGGTGTCGGCCGTTTCGAAGAAACGCTCGCTCGCGACGCCATCGAAAGCACCGCTCCCTATTTTCCCTGGACTCCCGAGATGATCGCCACGATGGGCGAAGAAACCGACTTTTCGCTCGGCTTCATCTACTGAGCAAGGCAGCTGCGTGGCGCTGATGGCGGACGGGCATCGCGGGCGACTGTTTCAGCGGTCGTCCCGTCGTCACCGGCGAATCCTGTCTTTTCGGCGTGACAAGCGGCCGGCTGCGGGGATGCGCTAGGCTCACATGGCCAGTTCCGGCAAGCTTCCGCTCGGTCCCGGGGTGCGTCTTCTCACGTCGCATCCGGCTGGACTGTGGGCGCTTGAGAAGGCGGCGGGCGTGCGCTCGCATCCCAACGATGACCGACCCGACCCGCGCGCCCTGCTGACGGTCGCCTACGATCGCAAGGCGCAGTGCTACCGGGCGGGCGAGCGGGCCTGGTATCTTCTGCACCGGCTCGACGCGCCCACCTCGGGGGTGATCCTGTTGGCGGACAATGCGGCCCTCGCCGAACTCGCACGCGCAGCCTTTGCCGCGCGGGCGGTGGAGAAGACCTACCTCGCCGTCGTGCAGGGCAAAGCCCCGCGGCGGGAGGACTTTTGGAAGGATCGGCTGCAGACCGAGCGCGGTCGCGGCGGTGCGCGCACCCGCACGGGAGGCGGCGAGGTCGCCCTCTGCGCGATGAAGTCTCTGCGCCTCTCCCGTGGCCAACCCCTGCTCAGCCTGCTCGAGCTCTCGCCCAAGACCGGCCGCACCCACCAGCTCCGGACGCAGTGCGCGGCGCGCCAGCTTCCGATCGTGGGGGACGCGACCTACGGCGACTTTCGCTTCAATCGTGACTTTGCCGCCCGCACGGGAGAGAAACGCCTTTTTCTCCATGCCCATCGCGTCATCCTGCCCTTCGAACACGCTGGTCGGCGGGTGACGTTTCGTGCCGAGTCGCCCCTGCCGGCGACCTTTGAGGCGCCCTTTGGCTGAGCGGTGGGGCTCCTCTTTTCGCTCGCGCCTCCTTCCGGCTGGGACGAACCTGTCGCCATGATTTCGATGACCGGATTCGGCCGTGGCACCGCCCGCGGTGACGGCTACGCGGTGACCGTCGAGGTGCAGTCGGTCAACCGCCGCAACCTCGAGACGATCTTCTCCCTGCCCAAGGAGTGGGCCTCCCTCGAACCCGCCCTCAACGAGGTGGTGCGCGAGGCGGCGCAGCGCGGCCGGGTCCACACCAATGTGAGCGTGCAGACGGGCGAGGACAGCGCCCCGCTCCAGTGGGACGACGCCGAGGTCTCGGCCGTTCTCAGCCGCCTCGGTAAGCTGGCTGCCCGCGTGGGGTCTCCCTGGCCGCCGGACGTCGATGCGCTCTTGCGTGTCGTGCTCGCCCTGCAGGGCGGGTCTCGTCTGGCCGATCCCGAGGAAGCCCAGCCCGTTGTGCTCTCGGCGGCGCGCGAGGCCCTCGGAGCCTTTGTCTCGATGCGCGCGACCGAGGGCGAGGCCCTCGCCGTCGACCTGCGCCAACGCATGGCTGAGCTGCAGTCCCTCCTCGGGCACATTCGCGAATCCTCGGCCGGGCGCGTCGAGACCTACCGCGAGCTCCTTTTTGCCCGTCTGCGCCAAGCCGGTCTCGAGCTCGAACTCGATGATGAACGCGTCCTCAAGGAGGTGGCGATCTTCGCGGATCGCTGCGACGTGACGGAGGAGATGACCCGCCTCGAGAGCCACCTTTCGCAATTTGTCGAAACGATGGCAGGGGGCGGGGAGCAGGCCGTCGGTCGCAAACTCGAGTTCATCCTCCAGGAGGTCTTGCGCGAGTTCAACACGATCGGTTCGAAGTCGAACAAGTTGGAGGTGACGAAACACGTCATTGAGGCGAAAAACGAGATCGAGCGCATCCGCGAACAGATCCAGAACACGGAGTGAGCGCCGCACCGTTCGGGCGCAGGGTCATGAGATATCGGAGACAGATGGCGTGCCTGGGGCTGCTTTTCAGCGGTCTTCTGCCGGCCGCGACGACGCCCGCCGCGACGGAGACCTGGGTGGACTACGCGGCGGAAGGCACGATCGACCGGATGGATGCAGTCCTCGCCCCCGAACTGCGCGAAGGCCTCGTGCTCGCCGCCATCTTTGCCTGCGCGCCCACGGCCGCGGGGCCCGACCTCGATGAAGCGCCCGACCGCGCGCTCTTTGCCGGGGTCGTGGCAAACGCGGAGGTCACCTTCGACCGCAATCATGTCCTCGTCTACGCCGCTGCCCCGGGAGATGGCGACCAGCGGCTCGAGCTGATCCGCGGTGAGACCGGAGGCGAGCAGCCGCGGGATGTGTATGCCCTCACGCTCCCGCTGGAAGGCACCGCTCTCGGGGAGGGGCAATGGGAACCGCGCTGGCTGCAGCTCTGGTTTTTTGACGAGCCCGGGAGACTCCTGCCCGATCTCGCCCCCCAGCCGCCCCCGGAGGCCTTTGCGCGCGGCTGGTGGCGCGTGACTTTCTGGAACGCCGAGGGGACCGCTTCGGCCACCGCGGAGGGGGCGCTCACCGCCGCCGGCCCGGCGGGGGCCGCGCTCACTCCCGCCGAGCAGGTGGCCGCTCTCGAGCAGGTCGTGCTGGACCTGGGTGACCGTCTCGACGCGAGCGAGTCGCGGGCCCGCGGCCTGGAGCGCTCGCTGGCCTCGGCCCGTGAGCGCATCGCGGGCCTGCAGCAGACTGTCGATGTGCTCATCGAGGAGCGGCAGTTTCTGCAGGCGGACTACGAGCGCCTTCAGGCCGTGAAGGAGGAGAGTCCCGCCGCGCTCCGCGAGGAACTGGCTGCATCCGAGGCCGAGGCCGCCCTCTGGGCCGAAAAGGCGAGCGAGCGGGAAACGCAGAACAATCGCCTCCTGCGCGCTCTGCGCGAGGCCGAAGAGGCGCTCGCGCAGCTTCAGCGCGAACGTGCGCCCCAGCCCGCCCCGGCCGCGGCGTCCACTTCGGAACCGGCGCCGGCCCCCACCTCCCGGGCTGCTCCCGCGGCGACTGCGTCCGCCGGACCGATCGTGGTCGTGCCCGCGCCCTCGCCTGCCGCGGTCGAGACCTCCAGCCGTCCGGTGGCGACACCGGCCGTCGTCGAGTCGGCCGCGTCCGCGCCCGAACCCGAGGAGGCGGAGAAGACCGCCGCGCCCGCCCGCCGCCGCGGTAAATTTTCCACCCGTCCCTGGTAGCGCGATGGACACTGCCCTGCGCCATCGGGTCAACGCCGCACGCGTCGCCCTCCTCAACCAGGTGAGCTTCTTTCGAAGTGAGTTTGGCCAGGCGAGCAGCGAGTGGAAGGAGGACGACACCCGCGTGACCTTTGTCGACTTCGCCATTTCGGAGCATGTCTTCGCCGAGCTGCGGCGCTACTTCTCGAAAGACGATTTCTGCTCCGAGGAGTCCAATCCGGGGGACGAGGTGCTGTCGTTGGAAAACAAATACGCCTGGGTCATCGACCCGATCGACGGGACCAACAACTACGCCATCGGCATCCCTTTCTGCGCCATCTCTCTCGCCCTCCTGAAGAATGGAGAGCCTGTCTATGGCCTCGTCTACGACTTCGGAGCGGACCGACTGATCGAAGGCGGGCCGGGTTTCGGCCTCTGGGTGGGCAAACGCCGGATCGAGGTGCGGGCGCGGCCCTTCTCCCGCCGCGAAGGGGTGGTGGGCATCCACTTTCCGGTCAGCGAGGCGGTTCTTGGGCAACTCGCGCCGATGCTCGGACGCTACCGCATGCGCAGCCTCGGGAGCGGCGCGTTGAATCTCGCCTACACCGCCCTCGGGTTGCTCGACGGCTGCATCGACCACAAGGTCAAGGTCTGGGACATCGCCGCCGGTGTCGCCCTGGCCGGCGCAACGGGGAGGTGTATCGAATATGTCGAGACGTCGCCCTTTCCCCTTCGGAAGTTTCATGTCGAGGCGCCGCTGGTGCCCTACTTCGCGGGGTCGGAGGAGTTCTGTGCCTACGCGCGCGACTTGCTCGGCATCGAGAGTTAGCGGATTTTTTTACGTTAAGCTTTGGCCCGCCGGAGCGTTGTTGCACCAGCCCGGTCCGAACCCACCCGGGTGCCCACCGGTCAACCGCTCCGCCCATGAAATCCGTCTTCCGCCCCTTTGCTACCTGTGCCGTGCTGCTTTTCTCGCCGCTCCTCGTCGCGCAGCCGGCCGCAGTGCGCGAGCCCTTTCAGACTCCGCCCGCGATCGAGCTGCCCCCGCCCGCCCCGACGGACGGCCCGGTGATCAAGCTCGCCCTCCTCCTCGACACCTCCAACAGCATGGACGGCCTCATCCACCAGGCCCGCACCCGACTCTGGCAGGTCGTCAACGAACTGGGCCAGGCCCACGTCGCAGGAGAGACGCCGCAGCTGCAGGTGGCCCTGTTTCACTACGGCAACAATACGCTCGAAGCGACCGACCACTGGGTGCAGCTGCGCAACCCCTTCACGACGGACCTCGACGTCGTTTCGGAACAGCTCTTCGGGCTCTCGACGAGCGGCGGGTCGGAGTATTGCGGAGCGGTCATCCGCGAGTCTGTGCAACGGCTCGATTGGGGGCATGTGAGCGAGGCGCCGGTTCTGCGCCTCATCGTCATCGCGGGCAACGAACCCTTCAACCAAGGGCCCACGCCCTTCGCCGAGAGCATCGCGACCGCGCGGGGGCTCGAAGTGAAGGTCAACACGATCTATTGTGGCCCTTCCGAGGAAGGCCGCCGCACGCTCTGGGCCGAGGGCGCGAAGCTCGGTCATGGCCACTACGCGGCGATCGATCAGGACGTCGTCGCGCCGGAGATCGAAACGCCCTTCGACGACGCCCTGCGACGTCTCAACGATGCCCTCAACGCGACCTATCTCGGCTATGGGAAGGGAGGCGCGGTCTATGCCGAACGCCAGCGCGCGCAGGATTCGGCCAACTTCGCGGCGAGCGCTTCGGCGGGTCTCAGCCGCACGGCGGTGAAGGCCTCCGCGAGCTACGAGACGAGCCACTGGGATCTTGTCAGCGCGGTCGAGGAGGGCACGGTGGAACTCGCGGCGGTCCCGCCGCCGGCTCTGCCCGAACCGCTCCAGGGCAAGTCCCTGGAGGAACAGGAGGCGCACCTCGCCGAGTTGGCCGAGCAGCGCCGTACGACCACCGAGGAAATCCAGGCGCTGGCGGCCAAGCGGGCCCGGTTTCTCGCCGCGGCGCGCGAGGCGACGCCGGCGGCGTCGGCATCGCTCGAGGACGCCCTCCTCGAGGCGTTGCGCGCCCAGGCTGAAGCCCTGGGATTCGCCTTCGGCAGTCGCTGAAGAACCCCAGACGGCGGGTTGACGCCGTGGGCGCGCGGGCGGTGGAGTCGTCACGCCGGGGCGAGGGTCCCGGTGGGGGAGGGGCGGACGCCCGCCCGGCAGGCGTTGGGCGGAGAGGGCCACGTTGCCGGGCGCCTCCCGGGCGCTGCCCATCCTGCGGCGCGGGTTCACCGCCGAGACAACCGCGCAGGCCGCGTTCATGCCGCCCCGGCCGCGGACCTCCCGATCGCCGGAAGACGGGCCGGCGGAGTGCCCCTCAGGTCTTCTGTGGGGTGCGGCGCGAGTGGACGAAGCGCCGGACGACGGCCTTCTCGCCTTCGACGAGGAGAAAGACAGCGAGCCCGATGCCGAGTGGAATGAGCCAGTGGCGCAGCTCGAGGGGGGCCGAGCCGAAGAGCACCTGCATGAAGGGGGCGTAGACGAAGAGTAGCTGGAGGACGGCGAGAACCCCGACCGCCATCCACGCGATGCGGTTGGTGAAGAGGCGATTGACGACGAGGCTCGATTCGCGGAGGAAGCGGCTGTTGAAAAGATAGAAGGCCTGCCCGCAGACGAGGGTGTTGACGGCGAGGGTGCGCGAGAGCTCGAGGGAAAGCCCGAGCCGCCGCTCAATGAGGAAGACGGCGAGGGTGGCGCCGCCAATGAGGATGGAAACGAAGGTGATGCGCCAGAGGAAGTCGCCGCCGAGGATGGCAGCGCGGGGATTGCGCGGCGGACGCCGCATGACGTTGGGCTCGGCGGGCTCAAAGGCCAGAGCGAGCGCGAGGGTGACGGCCGTGACCATGTTGACCCAGAGGATCTGCACCGGCGTGATGGGAAGAACGAGGCCGAGCACGACTGCGCTGAGGATGACGAGGGCTTCGGCGCCGTTGGTCGGGAGGATGAAGAGGATCGCCTTGCGAAGGTTGTCGTAGATCGTGCGGCCTTCTGCGACGGCGCGCGCGATCGAGCTGAAGTTGTCGTCGGCCAGCACGATCTCGGCCGCCTCCTTGGTCGCCTCGGTGCCCTTGATGCCCATCGCCACGCCCACATCGGCCCGCTTGAGGGCGGGGGCGTCGTTGACCCCGTCACCCGTCATGGCGACGACCTCGTCGTGGGCCTGGAGCGCCCGCACGAGGCGCAGCTTGTGTTCGGGACTGGTCCGGGCAAAGACGTCGTGTTCGCGCACGAGCCTGCGGAGTTCCTCGTCGGAGGCGGCTTCGAGGTGCGCTCCGGTGATGGCTTCGCCGCCCTCGCTCAGGCCCATCTCGCGACCGATCGCGATCGCCGTGCCGGCGTGGTCGCCGGTGATCATCTTGACCCGGATGCCGGCTTCGCGGCATACACGAATGGCCTCGATGGCTTCGGGACGGGGCGGATCGATGATCCCGACGAGACCGAGAAAGACCATGGCCTCCTCCAGGTCGTCGAGCGTGAGGTCCGCCTTGGCGTCGTCCACCTCGCGGACGGCGGCGGCGAGCAGACGCAGGCCCTGGCCGCTGAGTTCATCGATTTGCTGCTCCCAGAAGCCGCGATCGAGGGGGACGATCGAGCCATCGGCTGCGCGCTGCTGCGTGCAGCGGTCGAGCAGGCGGTCGGGGGCGCCCTTGAGGTGGATGCGCCGGCCCCCCGCGGGGACGCGGTCGAGCGTCGCCATGAACTTGTTCTCGGATTCGAAGGGAACCACCGCGATGCGCTCGTGGTCCGCGCCGTCGAAGCCGGCCTTGCGCGCGAGGGTGCGGAGGGCGCCTTCGGTGGGCTCGCCCTGAACGATCCATTGGCCATCGGACTGGCGAATGTCGGAGTCGTTGCACGCCGTCATGACTTCGATCAGCGCATGGAGGTCGGCGTGCTCTGCGAGTTCGATTTTCTCTTCGCCGCGGGAGATCCGGCCTTCCGGTTGATAGCCCGTGCCGGAGATGTCGTAGCGTGCGGCGGAGGTGGCGACATGGCGGGCGGTCATCTCGTTGCGCGTGAGCGTGCCGGTCTTGTCGGAGCAGATGACGGTGACCGAGCCGAGGGTCTCGACCGCGTTGAGCTTGCGGGTGATGGCGTTGCGGCGGGCCATGCGTTGCACGCCGAGGGCGAGCGTGATGGTGAGGATGGCGGGCAATCCTTCGGGGATGGCCGCGACGGCAAAACCAATGGCGGCGAGAAAGAGGTCCCCGATGGTGAAGTCGTGCAGGAGCCAGCCAGTGAGGAACATGAGGGCCGCCATGCCCACGATGATGATCGAAAGGATCTTGCCGAAGCGGTTCATCTGCCGGGTCAGGGGCGTGGCCAGGGTCTGCACGTCCGCGATCATCCGCGTGATGCGCCCCAGCTCGGTGGCGCTCCCGGTGGCAGTGACGACGCCTGTCCCGCGGCCGGCCGCCACCATCGTGCCGGAGAAGGCCATGCTGTGGCGGTCGCCGATGCCCGCGTCGGCGGCGGCCGGTTCGGTCCGTTTGTCGCTCGCCTCGGATTCACCGGTGAGGGCGGACTCTTCGATGCGCAGATTGAGCGTGTCGATCAGACGCATGTCGGCGGGCACGCGATCGCCCGACTGGAGGCGGACGATGTCACCCGGAACCAGT
>JBKHAU010000436.1:0-2871 GCA_046542725.1 Opitutales bacterium | reverse complement strand
GCTGGCGGCCTGTCCCTCCTCGTCGAAGGCCATGACCACGACCGCCGCGCCGTAGCGCTGGAGGAGGCGGGCCTGGGCGAGAAAGGCCTCCTCCCCCTCTTTCAGGCTGATCGAGTTGACCACCGCCTTGCCCTGCACGCAGCGCAGGCCGGTCTCGATCACCGTCCACTTCGAGGAGTCGATCATGACCGGCACGCGCGCGATGTCGGGCTCGGCCGCGAGGAGGTGGAGGAAGCGCTCCATGCAGGCCTCGCCGTCGAGCAGGCCGTCGTCGAAATTGACGTCGATGACGTGGGCGCCGGCCTCGACTTGCTGGCGGGCGATCTCGAGGGCGGCCTCGAAGTTGTCCTCCTGGACGAGCTTTCGGAAGCGGGGCGAGCCGGCCACATTGGTGCGCTCGCCGACGACGATGAGTTGGCTGGAGGAGGTCGTCATGAGGAGGCTTCCAGGACAAAGGCTTCGAGGCCGCTGAGGCGGAAGGCGGGCGACCGCTCGCGGAGACGTCGCGGGGGATGTGGGCGCGTCGCCTCGGCGATGGCCGCGATGTGAACCGGGGTCGTGCCGCAGCAGCCGCCGACGATGTTGAGCCAGCCCGCGGCGGCAAACTCCCCGAGGACGGAGGCCATGTGCTCGGGCGAGTCGTCATACTCCCCGAAGGCGTTGGGCAGACCGGCGTTGGGGTAGCAACTCACCGCGCAGTCGGCGAGGCTGGCGAGTTCTTCGACGTAGGGCCGCATGTCGGCCGCGCCCAGCGCACAGTTGATCCCGACGGAAAACGGGCGGGCGTGCATGACCGAGGCCCAAAAGGCCCCGATGGTCTGTCCCGAGAGGGTCCGCCCGGCCGCGTCGGTGATCGTCACGGAGAGTTGCACCGGCACTTCAAATCCCTGATCTTCAAAAACCTCGGAGATCGCGAAGATCGCCGCCTTGGCGTTGAGGGTGTCAAAAATGGTCTCCACGAGGAGGGTGTCGACCCCGCCCGCGAGGAGCGCCTCGACCTGCTCCCGGTAGGCCACGCGCAGGTCCTCGAAGCTCACCGCGCGGTAACCCGGGCGGTTGACATCAGGCGACATCGAGGCGGTGCGGTTGGTCGGGCCCAGCCCGCCAGCGACAAAGACCTCGCGACCGGGGTGCTCCGCCATGAAGGCATCGGCCGTCTCGCGGGCGAGCTTCGCCGCCGCATAGTTCAGCTCGCCGGCGAAGGATTGTAGCTGGTAGTCAGCCTGCGAGATGGTCGTGGCGTTGAAGGTATTGGTCTCGATGAGGTCCGAGCCGGCGGCGAGAAAGCTGCGGTGGATCTCCGCGATGACGTCAGGCCGGGTGAGCACGAGAAGGTCGTTGTTCCCTTTCAACTCCCCTTCCGCGTCCGCCAGGCGCTCGCCGCGAAAGTCGGCCTCGCCCAAGCGATAGGCCTGAATCGAAGTCCCCATCCCCCCGTCGAGGAGAAGAATGCGCTCGGCCAAAGCCCGCCGCAGAGCGGCTTCGCGGGCCGCCCGGAAGGCGGGTGTGGTGACCATTGAAAACATGAGATCATGATATCCGGATATGTTGATCTATTGTCAAGAGGGCATGCGTGCGGGGGAAGGTCGGCCTTGCCCCACGGCGTCTTTGCTTCCAAACGTTGTGATATTGATCCTCCCCGTGCATCCCAGCCCCACCGTCCCATGTTGAGAGCCCTCCTCCTCCGAACCGTCGTTCTTGTCGTTGTCTGTGTTTCCCCATCCCTGCGCGCGGCCGAGGAGGAGCGTGTCGAGGAGCTGGCCGAGCTGCTTCTCCAGAACCCGCTCTTCGAGTCGGTCATGCTGAGCCCCGATGGCTCGCACCTCGCGATGTTCCTTTATCGAAATGGCGTGCGCACGCTCGGGACCTACGACCTCCAGCGCAAGCAGCTCCGCATCGCGAAGGTCGACCGGGGGGAGTCGGTCTACCGCTTTGGGTGGCTGGACGAGGACAGGGTCATCTTCGCGGTGGACTACTGGGGGATCTATCATGCCCGCCTCATGCTCATTGACGAGTCGATGCGCCGGAAGGTCGAACATCTCGACGCGAACCGGGGCAGTCAGCTGCTCATGTTCGTCGATGGACTCCCGTGGATTCGCCGGCAGGCGATCGCGATCGACGTGCAGGCCAAGCCCTACCGCACCTTCTTCCGCTATGAATATCCCAGAGGATTTCGCACCATGTCCTCGAATCGCGAGATGCTGCACGACTACGCCTTCGACCGCGCGGGCAACTGGCGAGTGAAGACCATCGGGAGGGGGGAAGCCAACGCCTACGACGCTTTTCACCGCAAGGACGACGAGGCGGAATGGGAGCCGATCGATCTTCCCGAAATCGCCCGCCTCTACGATTTCGCCCCGGACAGCGATATCCTCTATGCGACGCATCGCCATGGGAGCCCGCGCGCTGTCTTCCAGGGCTACGATCTCTCGCAGCAGGCGTATGTCGGTGGCGCCATCAGCGACCCGCACTACGCCGTCTTTCCCAGTCTCATGCGGGCCCACGACACGGGCGAGATGGTGGGCCTCTTCTACGAGGCCGATCGCCCTGTCGTCCTCTACACCGATCCTGCGGTCGGCCAGGTGGCGCAGATGCTCAAACGAGCGCTGCCCGACCAGTTTCACGTCTATCTCGGCGTGCGCCAGGAGGGTGGTCTCCTCTTCTACTCCTGGAGCGACCGTCAGCCCGGCATCGTGCATGAACTCGATCTCGAGAACCGGGCTCTCAAACGCGTCCTCGAGACCCGGCCCAAGATCGACGCAAGCGCGATGGCGGCGAAACATCCCTTCGCCTTTCCCGCGCGCGACGGAGTGACCGTGCGGGGCTACTACACGCTCCCTCCCGGAGTGGAACCAGACAAGGCCGCCGGCC
>JBKHAU010000435.1:0-2874 GCA_046542725.1 Opitutales bacterium | reverse complement strand
AACCACACCGCAGAGGGCGCGCCGGCACCATCCTTGCGCAATTCCTCCGCTGTCGGCTGGTGAGAAGCGCCCACGAGCTGCAGGGCCTCGCCCGCCGCCGCCGCCCGCAACACCAAGTCGGACGGGGCCACTCCGAAGTCGGCCTCCCCCGCCGCGACGGCGCCGATCACATCTGCCGCGCCACCGCCCACGACGATCTCCACCGCGAGCCCCTCCGCTGCGTAGTAGCCTGCCGCCAGCGCTTGAATGAAGCCCCCCTCGGCTGGCCCCGGTGCCGCCGCGAGGCGCAGGGTGAGAGGCCCCAAACCGGTCGCGGTCCCCCCGATCGCGGCATCCTCACTTCTCCCGCACCCCGTCAAAAGCGCGGCGGCAAAGAGCAAGCCGAGCACTGGCCTGGGGCAACCAAAGGAAGCGAGGACGAAGAGGCATCGAGACATGGCAGGCATCGCAGGGACGGCCTTGCACAGCAGGAGACG
The DNA here is from genome assembly GCA_046542725.1 of Opitutales bacterium. GTDB lineage: Bacteria > Verrucomicrobiota > Verrucomicrobiia > Opitutales > Oceanipulchritudinaceae > CAWVVV01. The sequence continues at coordinate 2,398 of JBKHAU010000435.1, read as the reverse complement.
GCCCAATCTCTGCGCCCCCGACTCGTTGGCACTGCCACTGCTTTTCCTCTCCCACTCCATTTTCAAAATGCCTTCGAAAACCGCTTCCCTCGCGCGCCGCCGCCCCGCGCGCCTTCCTGTCGTCTCGCTCGGTCGCGCCTTCGGGGCCCTCTTCCTCGCCCCGGTCGCCCTTCCGGCGGCAGAGAACGTGCGGCCGCTCGTCATGCAGCTCGACTGGATCCACAACGCCCAGTTTGCCGGGCTCTATCAGGCCGTCGCCCAAGGCTACTATGCCGCCGCCGGACTCGAGGTCGAGATCCGCCCCTCGGACAAGGCGCAGTCGACCGTCGCGGCGGTCGTCGAGGCCCCGCTCGCCTTCGGTTCGGCCGAGAGCAATGTCCTCCTCGCCGCCCACGCCGGGGGGGCGCCGGTGAAAGCGCTCGCAACCATGTTCCAGGGCAGCCCAATGGGTTGGATGTATTTGCCCCAGAGCGGGATCGAGGAGATCGGGGACCTTGCCGGCAAGCGCATCGGGATTCATCCCGACGGCGAAAAAGTGATCGCCCTCGTCGCCTCGCGGCAGGGCTTCTCGACCGAGGCCAGCAAGCTTCCGCACGTGGGATACTCGATCGATCCACTGGTGAAAGGCGAGATCGATGCGATGCAGGCGTATTCGATCGACGAGTACGTCACCCTCCGCCTCGCAAAGGGCGATGAGGCGCGCATCCTCCTCGCACGCGACCACGGCTACGAGGCGTATTCGCAGGTCATCTTCACCACGGCAGAGACGGTGGAGGCCGAGCCTGCGCTCGTCCGCGCCTTTCTCGCCGCCACGCGCGAGGGCTGGATCTACGCCCTCGCCCACCCTTCCGAGACGGTCGACCTCATCCTTGCCGAATACAATCCGAGCCTCGACCGCGCCCAACAGATCGCCTCCCTCAGCGAGATCGCAAAGCTCGTCCTCCCGCCCGGGAGCCACGTCCTCGCGCCGATGGATCCCACCGTCTGGAGCTCGAGCCAGGAGGACTTCCTTCGCTTTGGCCTGGTTCCCGCGCGCACCGACATCGAGGAACTGCTCGACTTGCGGTTCAACCCCTGAGCAATTGTGCCCATGTGGTTCCGCAACGCCCGTGTTCCTCGTATCCTTTTGCCGGATACATTCAAAGGTGGTGACGACGGCACGCTGCCGCTCTGCGACATCGAGATCGAAAACGACCAGATCCGCAGCGTTCAGGCGGCCTCGACCGATCCGGGGAAGGACCTGGACGGCGCGCTTGTGCTGCCTGGCTTCTGCGATGCGCACGTGCATCTCGACAAGGCCCACACCTGGAACCGGGCGCCCAACCCGAGCCACACCTTCGCTCAAGCCCTCGTCACCCTGCGCGAGGACAAGGTCCACTGGTCCGCCTTGGATCTGGAACGCCGCGCCGACTTCACCCTCCGCAGCGCCCACGCCCACGGGGTTCGGGCGATCCGCACCCATGTCGACACCTGGGGCCTCGAGTCCGAAACGAGCTTTGCGACCCTCGCCCGCCTGCGCGAGAGCTGGGCCGACCGCCTCACCCTGCAGCTCGTGAGCCTCTGCGGAGTCGAGCAATACGCGGGGCCGGACGGCCACCACTTCGCCGATCTGCCGCTTGCCTACGGCGCGGCCGCGCTCGGCGGGATGCCGCTGATGAGCCCCGCGCTCGACGCCCAACTCGACGCCCTCCTCACCCTCGCGACCGAGCGGCAGGTCGGGCTCGACCTCCACGTCGACGAGAGTGGCGATCCGGAAGCGGCCTGCCTGCGCGCTGTCGCGGAGGCCGTTCTGCGCCACGGTTTCCCCTACCCGGTGACCTGCGGGCACTGCTGCTCGCTCGCCGTGCAGCCCGAAGCGGAGGCGCGCGCCACCCTCGACCTCGTCGCCGAAGCAGGCCTCCAGATCATCACCCTCCCCCTCTGCAACCTCTACCTGCAGGATCGGAGATTGCCGGGCGAAGCGCGCCAGACGCCGCACTGGCGCGGGCTCACCCTCATCCGTGAAATGCTGGCACACGGCATCCCCCTGGCCGCCGCGAGCGACAACGTGCGGGACGCGTTCCACGCCTACGGCGATCTCGATTCATGGGAAGTGTTTGTGCAGACCGTGCGCCTCGGTCATTTGGACACACAGTACGGAGAGGCCATCGCGCTGGTCACGCAGGCGGCGGCCGATCTCATGGGGTTGCCCGACCACGGGCGCATCGGTCCGGGCGCGCGCGCCGACCTCGTCGTCTTTCCCGCTCGGAGCTGGAGCGAGGCGCTGAGCCGGCCATGGGCGCCCCGGCGCCTCCTCAGCGGCACCGGTTGGCGCGAGCCGGCGCTGCCCGACTACCGTGAGCTCGAGGAAGGGGCCGCCTCCAAACGCCCCCATAGGTAGTCGCGCACCCGTTCGTCG
>JBKHAU010000434.1:0-2877 GCA_046542725.1 Opitutales bacterium | reverse complement strand
GTGGAGCGTTGTTCGCCCCTCGACCGCTACCTGCACCTCCACCTCCGGGTGAACCTCGAGGGCCTTCTCCTCCGCCTCGACGCCAACACGATGGCGGCCTCGGTCGAAGGGCGGGTGCCCTTCACCGACCGCGCCGTGGTGGAATGGGCCAACACCTTGCCAGATCCCTACCGCCTGCGTCGCGCCGACCGCACGACCATCGTGCCCTGGCGCGACAACGTGGCGGCGGACTGGATGCAGCGGGGCTGGTTGTCTGGCAAATGGGTTCTGCGCGAGGCCTTTCGATCCCGGCTCCCCGCCGTCGTCGTCGATCGACCCAAGCTCAGTTTTCCCGTCCCCTTCGAATCGGTCCTCGCGGCCCGCAGCGCCGACGATCGGGCCTGGGCGCTCGAGAGTCCGGAACTCGACGGCCTTCTCGACCGCGCGGCACTCGCCAGCTTGTGGGAAGACACCGAAGACCCGGGGCAGATTTTCCGACGCTGGCCTGTTGTCAACCTCCTCAAATGGGCCCAGAAATGGAAGATCCAAGCCTGATGAAATGAGCGCCGGCGCCTACAAACGTTCCCAGCCCTACGGCGGCACCTTGCAGGGGATCCGCGTCTGGCAGTTGCGGTTGCAGGAAGCTTCTGACGCGCTCCAGCGGTCCGATCTTGGCCGTGCCCGCGCCGTCGTCGAGGATCTGCGCACGCGCCTCCGGCCTGAGGCCTTTCCCGAGTTTGCCGAGAACCTCGACTGGCTCTACCGCTCGGTCGAGGCCCACCTAGAGGCCCAGCCCTTGCCCGATGCGCGCCCGATCCTCGACTCGCTCCACCGTCTGCTGGGGCTCGCCGCCGAGCGGCTGCTCGCCGAGCGTGGAGCGGGTTCCATCCCCCCGCCCGCCTGACCATGCCGCCAGACGACACGAGGGGAAAAGCCATCGGTGTCTACTGCCAACCGGGAAACAACTACACCCGGCTCTACCTCACCGCCGACAAGGCCCACTACAGCGGCATCTGCTACAAGTGCGGCACCTGCCTGCGCGTGCGCGCCGGGCCCCAAGGCTGGGACACCAAACGACTCCAGATCATTTGTCCCCGCCCGCCACCGCTGTCGCCCTACTGAGTGCCGCGCGGCAACAGAGGTGAAGGCCGGGCCCGCTGTCCCCACCGAAGGACTCCGCCGGCGGAGAATCTCGCGTGTGCTGGCGGCCGATGAGGGTTTCCCCATTCAGTTTCGCCGGCTGACTCCCCGCGGGGGGATGGCAGAAAAAGTGGTGGGCGGACACATGGCGCCGAGGGAGGAAGGTAGAATGGGCGTGGATCCGCGTAGGCTGGCAGCCCCTCGCCCCTCGACCCTCGTCCCTCGCCGACGCTACGGGTCGGTGCGGAAAGGAGCGGCGGGGAGGCCGCTTTGGTTGGAAAGGTTGGCGAAGTCGGGATTGTCGGCCCAGGCGTAGCGCACGTATCGAGGGTTTGGGACATCGTCGCGCCAGACGACGACGGTATCACCATCGATCTTCGCCTCGGCCCAGCGGAACTGCTTGTCTTCGCCGGCGATGGCGAAGTGGCCAAGCGGCTCGCCGTTGCTTGAAGTGAGGCCGTCGCCGACCTCATCGAAGTGGAGGACGAGATGGTCACCGCGGATCTCCTGGGCGCGGAAAACGGGGCCGGAGGCGATGAGGTCCTCCTCGCCGTAGGACAATCGACGGGCCTGAAGGGCGAGGCGTTCGCCCACTTCCTTTTTCGCCGCCGGGTGGATGTCGTTCCACTCGCCGAGTTCGATATTGATCCCGATGCCGACGTGTCTCCTCAGCTTGCTGGTCTCGAACTGGACTTCGCGCATGCGTGCCCAGTTGCTCTCCGGCGGGAGGTAGTCGACGTCCATGTAGTTCGGGAGTTGAGCGATGAGAAAGAGAAGATCGGGATGGCCCCACTGCCCGCGCCAGTCGTCGATGAGGTTTGGGAGGAGCGCGGCATAGCCTTCCGGGTCACCGGCATTGCTCTCTCCCTGGTACCAGAGGACACCGCGCAGGGCGTAGTCGGTGAAAGGCGCCACCATGCCATGGTAGAGCGCAGCGGGCTGGTTCTGCGCCGAAATGCCGGAGGGCAGCGGCGGCTGGGGGCGGTAGACCTCGCCGACACGATAGTGCCACTCACCGGAGAGGTCGATGCGTTCGCCCGCGGCCTCGAGGGCATAGGGCTTGTCAGGGATGAACCCACCCTTTCCCCAAGAGTTGGTGACGCGGACGACGAAGAGGTTCGGGCCCGCCCGGAGAAGGCCGGCGGGTATGGTGTAGCGGCGCTGTGGATACTCGTAAGTGGTGCGACCCACGCGCTCGCCGTTGACATACAGTTCATCGGCGTTGCGGATGCGGCCCAGCTTGACCACGGCCTCGAGGCCGGAGAGGGAAGCGGGCACCTCGACCTCGCGGCGATACCAGACGACGCCGTCGAGATCCCGCACGCCCTGGTCCTCCCAGTAGCCGGGAACGTGGATGGGCTTCCAGTGGCGCGGCGTGTAGGCGGGATCGTGCCATGCGAGCGGTCCCGCCAGCCCGGCGTCGCCGTCACTGCGGGCCGGAGCAGCCTCGCGGGCGGCCTGGGCCTCGGTGTTGACCTGCCGCACATGGGCGGTGTCCTTGTGCAGAGCGATCTTGGCGAGTTCCTCGGGGAACTCGCGAAAGCCCGCCTCGCTCGTCCATGCCTCGATGGGCGTGCCCCCGACCGCGCTCAGGATGAGGCCCTGCGGCACGTCGTAGCGTTCGTGAAGTTGCTTGGCGAAGAAGTACCCGACGACGGTGAAATCGAGCAGGTTCTCGGGGGAAGCCCTTTTCCAGGCGAGTTCGGCAAAATCGGTCTCGGGTCCCTCCAGAACAGCGTGGGTGGGCACGTGAAACTG
>JBKHAU010000433.1:0-2878 GCA_046542725.1 Opitutales bacterium | reverse complement strand
GGCGCTGAAGGTCGTCCACACGTGGGCCTTGCCGTCGCGCGTATTGACCTGGGTGAGGAGCGGCCAAGGCCGCGGGCGCACAACCGCGCTGAGATCGACCTTGGGATCGGTCGGGAGGAAATACGCCCGCCCCGGCGAGACCCCGGTGACGAACTCCCGAAACCAGGCGCTCTCGCGCGAGCAGTGGTTGAGGACGAGGTCGAACATGAGCTCGAAATCCTCGCCCAGTCGCACGACGTGGTCCCACCGCCCGTTTTTCGGCTCCACCTTGCGGTAGTCGATGACAGAGAAGCCATCGTCCGAAGACCAGGGAAAGAAGGGCAAGAGATGCACGATCGAAACCGCGCCGCGCAGGTAGCGGTTGCAGAAATCGCGGAGCGACTCGAGGGGCACGCCCTTGCCCCCCGCGATCGTATCCGCGTAGGTGATGAGGACGACGTCGTTAGGGCCCCAGTGGCCCTTCGCCGCGGGCACGTCCTCACCCACCCCATAGCGACCGAGGAGCATGAAGAAACGCTCCATGAGAGCGGGGGCCTCGTCGCCATAGAGACGGGTGAGACGACGGCGGATGCGCTGGGCCTGTTGCTTGGTGATGAATTTCATGGCGCGGGCAGGCTTAGCTCGGGATAGGCGGCGCACTGGGCGTGGAGGGCGGAGCCCAGCCGGTGAGGTTGGTGAGGATCGTGCGCAGGCTGCGGCGCAGCACGCTGTAGCTGAAGTAGCGGTTGGCCACTTCGTAGTTGTGCTCCACGACTGCCTCGCGATGGGCCGCATCGGAGAGCAGGCGCTGCACCTGTTCCACCACCGCCCGTGTGATGAAGCCATCGATCACGGCCAGCTGGAAGCCCTTCGGCTCGATGTCCTCGATGAAGATCGAGTAGCGGTTGATGACGATCGGCTTCTTGAAGTAGATGGCCTCCAAAAGCGCGTTGCCAAAGCCTTCGTAGGTGCTCGGGTAGGTCACGAGGTCGGCGTGCGGGTAGAGGTCCCAGAGGGTGTAGAGCTTGCGTCCCTGGCTGTCGTATTGCCGCACCTCGCTCACCCGGTCGCCGATGAAGACGAGTTGCACGCCTTCCTCCCGCGCGAGTTCCTCGAGCATGTGCTTGTATTCGTAGCCCTCGTCTCCCGCGTCATGCGAGATGACGAGCTTGTAGCGCGGGTCGTCGAGCATCGCGACGAGCTTGATGGCGTGCTCGATGCCCTTGCGCGGCACGATGCGGGTGGGTTGAAGGATAAAGACATCGTCTTCTGTCAGCCCGATCTCCTTGCGCACGTCGCGGGAGTATCGGTCCGGCTTGGGCGGCGGCTTCTCAAACTCGAAGACGTTCGGAATGACGAGGCTGCCGACGCCTTTGCGGAGAGCGAGCTGCTGCTGCGCGGCGGCATTGATCACGGTGTGGGCGATCGTCGGCATGCGGCAGGGGAAGGCCATGTCGAGATAGTCCTCCACGCCCGAGATGGAGAAGCGCGTCCGCTCCCAGTAGAAGTCGTGGTGGTGCGCGATGGTCGGCATGCCGGTCTCGGCAATGAACTCCGTCAGGGCCACCCCCAGGGGCAGGTTCATCGGAATGGTGAGGGCGTTTTCCGGCACGAGCAGATCGATCCCGAAGTCGTCGACAAAGCGGTAGAGCGTGCCCTTCAGGTAGTCTGCAAGGACGCGGATGCGCTTCGAGACATGGCGCGACCGGCGGCGTTGGCCCCAGATGCGCTGGTTGATCCAGGCCACCTCCGGGTGGTTGAAATGCGCCTCCGGCACGCATCGGCTGATTTCCGTCTGCCGATCGAGCTGGCCCCCATACCAATGCGAGACATGGCGGTCATCCCAGAGCACCTCGGCCCACTTCGCGCTCTCGAGCGAGACCCCGTCGGTGCCCGCAAAGCGGGTCGAAACAAATCCAAATCGTTTTCCCATGGAGCAATTTGCATGACCGCGGGAGAGGCGGACTACGCCGTCTCACTGAAGCCAAATCCACGCCAATGAGAAGGCAAAAACGGCTCCTCCCGTTCGCGCTCGAACCGGCACGCCACCGGCTGGGGGCTTTCCGCCAATGTGTCTTGGCAATCCTTTGCGCTCTGCCCACTCTACATTCAACGATGTCGACCCACGCCCCCTGTCCCGCGCTGCTCGAGTCGCTGCCGGCCTATGCCGAGCAGCTGCACGCGTTGCGGGAAATTGTCCTCGCCAACACCATCATGTGCGCCGAGATCGCCTCCCCCACCTTCGGTGAGGCCGACCTTGTACGCTTTGTGCGGGACCGCTTCACCGAGAGCGGCTTGCAGAACAATTCGACCGACGAGGTGGGCAACGCGATGGCGATCATCCCCGGCCGCTCTGGTGCCCAGGGCCCGCACCTCCTCGTCGCCGCCCACCTCGATAACATCTGGCAGGACGGGATCGACCACTCCGCCACCGTCGGACCGCGGTTCATGCAGGGCCCCGGGGTGGCGGACAACAGTCTGGGAGTGGCCACGATCATCTCCTTGCCCTTCATCCTCGAGCGCCTCGGGATCGAACTGGAGCACAACGTCGTCCTCCTCGGCGCGGCTCGCAGCATGGGGCGGGGAAATCTCGAGGGCCTGCGCTTTTTCGTCGATCACACACCCCTTCCGATTGGCTCGGCCCTCTGTGTCGAGGGCGTGCAACTCGGGCGCCTGAGCTATTCCTGCCTCGGCATGAATCGCGGCGAGATCGTCGTCGAGACGCCCGAGATAAGCGGCTGGCAGTCCAAGGGCAGTCGCACCGCGATCAGCGAGCTCAACCGCATCATCAGCCGCATCCTGGCCATCGCCATCCCCTCCGAGCCCAAGACCTCGATCATCCTCGGTTCGATGAATGCCGGCAGCGGTTTCAGTGTGCCGCCCTTGCGCGCGCATTTGC
>JBKHAU010000432.1:0-2880 GCA_046542725.1 Opitutales bacterium | reverse complement strand
ACAACCAAGGCGGCGTCTTTCCCGCTTGGCGACCGGTGGGGGTGAACGACATTCTCGGATCCCAAACCGACGAATGGGCCGTGGCCCAGGGCGAAGGCCCCGATCTCTACAATCTCTGGGGTGAACTGCCGCTCGCGGAGCGCGGCTCCGAGGTCTACCGCGGTCGCTGGGGCACCCTCATGCAGATGCTCATCACCCCGGGTCTCTACGACGGAGAGGGGATCCAATACGTCGACAATTCCTTCCGCCGGGTGATCCTGCCCGGGGAAAACGTCGATCTCCTCTGGGGGCGCCCACGCTCCTGGATCTCCGACGGCGACGGCGTGGGGTATTCCGATCACCTCCCGATCCTCGCGCGCTTCCGTGCCCTGGAAGAGGGGAACGGCGAGGCCGTGGTGCTCCACCAGCCGACTCGCGAGGCCGAGCTTCTCTCCACCCTTCCCGTTGTCGACTATGGCCGGCTGCCTGCGGGAGACTATCCGCGCGCCGAGCGCATCGCACAGTTCAGCGCGGCCGAGCGGACGCAGGCCTACGGACAGCTCTTTCATGTGCGGGGAAGAAAGACCGAGGATGGGCGTGGCGTGCTCGTCAATGGCGTCCGCTACGGCCTCTACCTCCCGGGCGACGACGTCCTGGCCGCGTGGCGCGACCTTGAACCCGGCGCGCGCGTGCGCTTCGTCGGCGAGTTCGGCAACTTCCGCGGCACCCGCCAGTTCATCCTTCACCACGAGAGCTGGTGGCGGTAGCCGCGCGGCGGGCTCCGTAAACAAGCGTGCAACGCGTCTTCGCGCGGGCCAGGCATCTGCCTTGGCGGCGACGCATGACGCGCGGGCAAAAAAATGCCCGGGACGCGATGCCCGGGCATGAAAAGGTGCACGACGACTGCGCAGGTCGCGCCTCCAAGGGCGCTCAGGAGACGCCGCCGGCGGCGCGGGTTTCCTGAGTGAAGGTGAGCCGCTTGCCCTCGTCGTCCACATCGACGTGGATCGGGTCGCCTTCCTTTACATCTCCGCGGAGCAGTTCCTCGGCGAGCGGGTCTTCGAGGTTTTGCTCAACCGAGCGGCGGAGGGGACGGGCACCGTATTTCTCGTCGTAGCCCTGATCGATGAGGAAATCCTTCGCCCCCTGCGTGACAATGAGCGGGAGATTCTTCTCGGCGAGCCGCTTGGTCACCGTGCCGATCTCGAGATCGATGATCTTGCGAAGGTGGCCACGGTTGAGCTGACGGAAGACGATGAGGCTGTTGATGCGGTTGAGGAACTCCGGTTTGAAGACCTTCTTCGCCTCGTCGATGATCCGCTTTTTCGTCGAGTCGAAGGTGTCGTCGAGGTCCTCGATGCCGAAGCCGAGACCCTGGCCGCGCTGCAGAATGTGCGCACCCACGTTCGAGGTCATGATGATGATCGTGTTTCGGAAGTCGACTGTGCGGCCGAGGCTGTCGGTCAGACGACCTTCTTCGAGAACCTGGAGGAGGAGTTGCACGACATCGGGGTGCGCCTTTTCGATTTCGTCGAAGAGGACCACGCAATACGGCTTGCGGCGCACCGTCTCAGTCAGCTGGCCACCTTCCTCGTAGCCGACGTAGCCGGGAGGCGAACCGATGAGCCGGCTGACGGAGAACTTCTCCATGTACTCCGACATGTCGATCTGCACGATGGCGTCACGGTCGCCAAAAATCGACTCCGCGAGGGTCTTCGCGAGGTGTGTCTTGCCGACGCCGGTGGGCCCCATGAAGATGAAGGAACCGATGGGCCGGCGGGGGTCCTTGAGGTCGGCGCGCGAACGCCGGAGGGCCTTGGCGATGGCGATGGTCGCCTCGTCCTGCCCGATGACCGCTTCCTGCAGGTCCTTTTCGAGGCGAAGGAGTTTTTGCGATTCCTTTTGCTCCATGCGGCGCAGGGGAATGCCGGTCCAATCACTCACGACTTGGAGCATATCCTCTTCGGCCACGACGATGGACTGCTCGGCGCGGTTTTCCTTCCACTGCTCGATCATCTCTTCGCGCTTCTTGCGAAGCTGCTTCTCCTTGTCGCGGAAACTGGCGGCATCTTCGAATTGCTGGCGCGCGATGGCCTCCTCCTTCTTGCCGCAGATCGTCTCGATCTCGGTCCCAAGGGCCTCGATTTCGGGCGGGCGGTTGAGCGAGTTGATGCGGGCGCGCGCGCCCGACTCGTCGAGGACGTCGATCGCCTTGTCGGGAAGGAAGCGGGCGGTGATGTAGCGCTCGGAGAGCTTCACGGCGGAGATGAGGGCATCCTCCGTGAAGGTCACCTTGTGGTGCTCCTCGTATTTCGGAGCGATGCCACGCAGGATCGAAATCGAGTCTTCGACTGAGGGGGCTTCGACCATCACGCTCTGGAAGCGGCGGTCGAGCGCACTGTCCTTCTCGATATACTTGCGATACTCGGCGAGAGTGGTCGCACCGATACACTGCAGTTCGCCACGGGAGAGGGCGGGCTTGAAGATATTGGACGCGTCCATCGCGCCCTCCGCGGCGCCCGCGCCGACGATGGTGTGAAGCTCATCGATGAAGATGATGATGTTCTTCGCCCGGCGGATCTCGTCCATCACGGCCTTGATGCGCTCTTCGAACTGGCCGCGATACTTCGTTCCGGCGACCATCAGCGCGAGGTCGAGCGTGATGAGTCGCTTGTCGGCGAGGATCTCGGGAACGAGGCCATTGGAGATCTCGAGGGCGAGGCCTTCGACGATGGCGGTTTTGCCCACTCCAGCTTCGCCAATGAGGACCGGATTGTTCTTCGTGCGGCGGCAGAGGATCTGGATGACGCGGCGAATCTCGGCCTTGCGCCCGATGACGTGGTCCAGATCGCCGTTGCGGGCAAGCTCGGTGAGGTCGCGACCGAAGGCCTTGAGCGCAGG
>JBKHAU010000431.1:0-2909 GCA_046542725.1 Opitutales bacterium | reverse complement strand
AGGGCATCCTCGGCGGCGACGCGGGCTTGCGCGAAGGACGCCGGGAGGTGTTCGGCGGAGGGCGCTGGCGGCAGCTCGAGGGGCGGTTCGGCGGGGCCGCACCCACTCCCGAGGAGGGCGACGAGGGCGGCGTTGGCGAGGGCGCGAAAAAGGGCGAAGCCGCTACGGTGCATGGCGTTCCCAGAGTAGCACCCGCGCCATACGGTCGAAGGGTGGATAGAAGTAGACCCCGCCGGTGACGAGTTCGGGGGCGCCGTCATTGTCCATATCGGCACCATCGACGACGATGAGGTGAGTCGGGGCGCGGGCGAGGACGCGTCGGGTGAAGCGTTGCTGGCCATCGTTTTCGAAACAGACGAGGGAGGCGGCCTGGGGGTCGCTCCAGTCGTTGAAGCCGCTCACTGCGACGACATCCTGGTCGCCGTCGCCGTCGAGGTCGATCGCGAGCGGGCTGTAGGCCCCGGCGAAGTCCCCGATGCGGTGGAAGGTGAAGCGTTGCCCGTCGTGGTTTTGAAGCCACTGCACCCCGTGCCAAGGACGGTCTCCGGGGGTCGCGTAGTCGAAGCCGTCGCCATTGGTGAAGAGAATGTCGAGGTCTTCGTCGCCGTCGAGGTCGGCGAGGCGGAGTCCGCTGCTGCCGTAGTCCTGGTTGGTCGAGCCCCAGAGCACGCGGCTTTGGAAGGCACCTTGTCCGTTGTTGATGAAGGCATAGACCTCCTCCCAGTTCTGCGAGACGAGGGCGATGAAATCGAGGTCGCCGTCGCCGTCGAGGTCGGCGATCGGCGTATGAATGGTGCCGGAGAGCCCCAGAAGCGGATGGGCCCTGAACTCGCCGTTGCCCAGGTTCTCGAGCCGCTGGATTTCACCTTCGTGGTAACCAAATTGCCCGATGACGAGATCGAGATCGCCGTCCTGGTCGAGGTCACCGGCGCGCACGTCGGTCACGCGCGAGACGTCTTCGAGCAACGTGCGGGCAGTGAACTGCTCCTGGCCGTCGTTCTCGAGGAGGATGACAGCACCGATTTTCTCATTGCTGGGCATGATCATGCCCATGCTGGCGACGAGGATGTCGAGATCGCCATCGCCGTCCATGTCGGCGGTGGCGAGGTGGGCGGGGGCGCGGATCCCGGCGGCGAGGACTGTCTCTTCATAGACGCCGGGGCGAACCTGGCGGATCCAGCTCACTTCGTGGCGCCGGCCCTCGGCGACGAGCACGTCCTTGAGCCCATCCTGGTCAAGGTCGGCAATCAGCAGGTCGGTGATCCAGGGTTGGCCCTCCATCGGCCGCCCGATCTCGCGGGGGCGCAGGAAGGACTCGTCGAGGACCGAGGGCGATGAGGCTTCCAACCGCTCCTCGGAGTGAGTCTCGCGGCCGGGCTCAGGGCGGCAGCCGGCGGCAAGGCTGAGGAGACCCGCGCTGGCCACCCCCAAAATCCCTCGAAGCCGGCGAGGACGGGGAAGCGGCTTGCGGTGTCGGGTCGGGAAACACCCGGACCGCGGTGCCCTACGGAAAGGCCAAACGAACCTGATAAAAGGCGGGGAAGCTGGTCGGCGCGGGGGCATGCAGGGTGGTCGATTCATCATCCCGGGTGAGAGACACGTTCTCCGCCGGTGCCCAGCTGCCGGTGAGGTCGCTCGACTGCCAGAGAGTGAAGGACACTCCGGGAATGGTCTCGAGGGTTACCTCAAAGGGCTTCGCCGCATCCGTCCAGCGCACAGTTTCGACAACGTATCCAGTGGGCGGAACTGGCACCGGCTCGCTCAGGTCGACGACGAAAGTCGTGAGCGAGCGCGCCGGGAGGGTGTGCTCCGCGGCCATGTCCAGACTGCCGAGGTCGCTCCACTGCGCGCTGTCCGTCGTCTCATAGGCCATGGCGCCGGCCACCGTCGCGCTGTCGAGGTCCCAGTCGATCGGGCGGCTTGCGGTGGCATGAGTGTTGGCCACGACAAAGACGAGGCGGGAGCCGCCGGGGCTGACAAAGGCGGTGGCACGGAGGAGCGGGTCGATCCCAACGAGGCCGACGCGGTGATAGCCCCGGTCGATGAAGCGGGCGAAGTGCTTGATCGTGTAATAGACCGGATGCACCTCATAGGCCCCGGCGGAGGTGATCGAGATCATCGCGTCCTCATGCTCCGCGGCGGCCCCTGCCGGAGTCCAGACGCCCTTCCAGTGAATGTAGGCGGAGGTGTTGGCCTCGACGAGGGTGTGGTGAATGACGCGCGCATAATCGAGCCAGTCGAGGAAGTCCTGGGAGTACTCCGTCATGAAGTTCGGCTTGTGCCCGAACTCGCGGCGGATCATCTGGAGTTCGTCGACGGTGCGATCGATCTGGCTGCGGTCGTAGACGTTGTAGAGATGATAGGCGTAGGCCGCGACGTAGTCCTTCTCGACGAGGGGCCGGGTGAAGGCGCGGAAGGTGTTGAGGGTCTGGTCCCAGCCCGCCTGGCCGATGTTTTCCGCCTCGGGACCGATGAGGAGCGGCTTTTCGGGGCGGTCCTTGATCGCGGCCCAGAGCAGGTCGAGGGCTTCGGCGTAGCCCGGGAGTTCGTCCGTCTCGGTGGGGCGCCAGAGGCTCGTCGTCCAGCCCGGGTTGGTGTAGCCGGGCTCGTTTTGCATGCTGAGGTAGTCCGGCGCGAAGCCGAGGTGATCGAGCGAGTCGACCCAGTATTGGACATACTCGTCGTAACGGAAGCCGTCCTCATCTGCCGCGAGATGGCCTTCGCGGGTGTGGTGGTTGCTCTTGAGGGCGGCGGGCGGACCCCAGCTGCTGACAAGCACGTCGATATCGCGGTCACCGGCCTTGGCCATGTCGTGGAAGACCTGCGTGGCCTCGAAGGCGCTCTGCTCGGGCATCCCGGTGGGGGCGGTGGCTTGCGGGTAATCGGGCGGAAAATACCAGTTCTGGAAA
>JBKHAU010000430.1:0-2911 GCA_046542725.1 Opitutales bacterium | reverse complement strand
CGAGAAATTGGACGTTGGAGAGTTCGCGATGGCGCGCTTCCTCGCGCCACGCCTTGGCTTGGCGGCCCCGACCCCCGGCGACGGCAAAATGCACCTCGGGCAGCCGCGCGGCGGCCTCGAGGAGCAAGCGGATCCCGCGGATCTCGTGCAAGCCCCCCGCATAGCCGACAATTGACTGAGCGGAGCGGTCTCCGGTGAGGCGTTGCTGCCAATCGCGGATGCGTTCAGGCGTGGGTGGTTCGAGAGAGCGCGGGTTCATGCCGCTGTTTTCTACGACGAGTTTGGCGGCCGGGAGACCCTTCGCGAGCATCCCCTCAGCCACGTAGTCGGAGATCGCGACCGCGCCGATAAATGCCGTGCGGTGCACGATCGACGCGGGATAGCTCCGCTGCTCGATGTTAAACGACTCGTGGTGGTCTTCGTAAAGCGTGGGCACGCCAGCGGAGACGGCATTCTCCACCACCCGCCAATCCCGTGTGTGGATGAGACCGAAGCGGCCGAGGACGCGCGGGGTGAGAAAATGGCGCAGCTGATAGTCGCCACTCTCCAGAAAGCGGGCGCCGCGCGCCTTGAGGAAAGCGGGCAAACGAAATTCCGTGGCGTGAAAGCGCCCCTCCACGGCGTAAAAGCGCTTCAGAGCGGGGGAGGGGGGCTCCCTCTCGAGGCGGGCGCGCCAGAAAAGGGGATTCCAGCTGTAGCCTCCCGTTCCGGCGAGATGCACGCGGTAACCGAGTTCCCCCAATGCATCAGCGATGTTGGCCGCCCAGATGAGGCGGGCGCGCCCTTCCTTCATGAGGGGATCCCCGGCGCGGGCGAGGACGAGGGCCGGGCGGCCCGCGCGCAGGCCTGACCAGAGGTCTTGGCGCGTTCTCATGAAGCCTTCGAGAGCCGATGCAGCGTCCGGGCGAACTCGCGCCACGAGAGGTTCTCGATGTTCGCGGTGGGACCTTCGCCCTCGGTGGAAATGGCTTTGACCCACTCCTCGGCCTCCGCCTCCAGCCCGACCACTTCCACCCCGTCCGCGACCGCCGCCAGATCCCGCGCGAAGCCGGTGTCGGAGAGGACGACCTGGCAGCCGCAGAAGAGGCCTTCGATGGCGGAGAGGGGGCCGCCTTCGAGGTCGGAGGTGGAGAGGTAGTGGGTCATGCGGGCGTAGTGGCGCGGGTAGTCGGCATAGTCGGCTTCGAAGTATTCGAGGTTGGGAAGGGCGCGGAGGCGCTCGAAGTGTGGGTACTGGGTCCACATGCGGTCGGTCTTGCCCATCGAGTCGGCCTTGGGCCCGACGAGGAGGAATTTTTTCTCCGGCATCGCGCGGATGAGGGCTTCCATGAGCTCGGGGCGCTTGCGCTCGTAGTAGGCGCTGACGAAGCCGATGCAGTCGCGCTCGATGCCGGGGAGGGGTTTGAAGACCTCGGGATCGGCCGCGCCGAGGACGACGTGGGCGATCTCGGGGCGCACGCCCTCCGCGAGCATGGCGTCGCGGTGCAGCGAGCAGGTGAAGATGACGGCGTGGCACTGGTTGAGGCCGGCGACGAGTTCCTCCATCGAGATCTCGGGTTTGCTCGGATGGGTGAACCAGACCATGAGGCGGCCCTGGCGGACCTCGGGGTTCTGTTCCAGGGCGGTGAGGAGCAACTGGAAGTGGGAAAACCAATAGACCCGCGCCGGCGGGATGGCGGCGGTGAATTTCCGGTTGCGCCGGGTCCAGACGAACTCCGTCGAGGCCGGCCAGTGGCGCGCGATTTGGCGGCAGATCGTCTCGAGGACCCAGCCGCGGTTGTATTCGCTGAGGAGGAAGCAGATGTCAGGGACATCCGGAGCCGGCGGACGGCCGCCCCGAAGAGACGAGAAAAGGTCGCGAAGCTGACGAATCACAACAAAGGGACATCAGGGGCGCGCGGAGGGGGCGCAACGGAAAAGTCGGGGCGTCGCGGCGTGGGGCTTTCAGGAGGAGTGCGCGTCGGAGAAGCGTCCGGCGTCGCGGCGGTGCGAGAAGGGTGCGCAGGGAGCCTCGTCGACCTCGTCGGCGGTGGCCTGGCGGTCGAGGAATGGCAGGCCGGCAGCCGCGCAGAGGGCGCGTTGGCGCTCTTCCCAGACAAATCCATGAGCCAGTTCGCGGTGGCGCCGGCAGTGCGTGGGGAGGGCCTCTGCCGGGGTGGCGAGGGCGCGCTCGACCGCTTCGGCGAAGCCGGCGTAGTCATCGATCCCGCACCACTCGATGGCGAGGTCGGGCTGCCGGGCGAAGGGGGCCAGCTCAGGCAGGCGGGCCGCGGCGATGGGGCGGCCACTGGCGAGATACTCGAAAAACTTCAGGGGCGAGGTGACAAAGGCCTCGTGTGGGTCGCGGTAGGGCAGGAGGAGGGCATCGGCGGCCTGGAGGTAGAGGGGAACCTCCTGCTGCGGGCGGTAGCCGAGGACGTGAAAGTTCCGCAGGCCCTCGCGGGCAGCGCGTTTGCGGAGTTGGCGGGAGAGGGGAGCGCTGCCACCCAGGACGAGGATGGCACAGTGGGGATGCTCCTGCGCAAACTGCCGCAGGTGGCGGATGCCCCGCCAGGAATGAAGACCGCCGGCATAGGCGAGGAGGTGGGTGCAGTGCTGGCCGAGAAACTCCGCGCGGATCGCGGTCTGCCGTTCTTCCGGCACTTCCTGGAGAGAGGCGGCATTGAGCCCGCTGTGGCCCACGGCGGTCTTGGCGAGCGGTGCGCCCCAGCGAATGAGACGGTCACGCACCCGCTCCGTCGACGCCACCGCCAGACGAAAGTTGGGCGCAAAGAAGCAGGAGCGGTCGGCATGGAGGAAGCTCTGGTTCTGGGGCTCGTTGTGGTCTTCGTAGATCACCTCGAGGCCGCGCTCCACGGCATGGCTGGCGAGGTGAAAATCCCGCGTATGCACAATGTCGAGATGCGCGAGG
>JBKHAU010000429.1:0-2912 GCA_046542725.1 Opitutales bacterium | reverse complement strand
TCGAAGCTGCCATACCCGAAAAGGAGGCTGAAATCCCGGCGGCTGCGCTCCTCCAGGCGCAGGACGAGGTCGCGCACCGGGCCTTCAGCGGCCGCTTCCGGCTTCGCCACGGTCGAGACCGCGATATCCTCGAAGACGCCCAGCCGCCCGAGGGCGAAGCGGGCCTGCTCGAGTTCCAGGGGGTTGAGCCAGTCGCCCGTCTCGAGCCCGGCCACCCGGCGCACGAGCCCGGGCTGGGTCTTTTCCAATCCGCGCACCTCCACCTCGCCGAGACGCACGCGCGGCCCCGGCTCGACCGAGAGCGCGACCACCATGCGCACCTCCGGAGAGTCGAGCGAAGGTTCGGGCCGGCGCTCACGCCCGATGCGCACATCGGGGTAGCCGGCCGCATAGTGGCGATTGCGCACCGCAAGGGCCCAATCGTCGACCGATTCCTCATTGAACACGGTGCCCGGTGCGGGAGCCGCGGGCAGAGGCTCGGTCTCCGCCGCGACGACCTCGGCCACGCCCTCGAGCCGCCCCGCACCCCAGACAAAGGGCGGCCCCTCATCCACGGTGAGGTGGACCGAGACCTCGCCGCTGGGGGCGATCTGCGGCGGCTCGGCGAGCGAGACCGTGGCCTCGGGACGCCCCAACTGAGCAAGCCGGCGGCGCAGCGAAGCCATCCCGTTGTCGAGGCTGGCAGGCGAGTAGGCGCGTTCCCCCTCCGTCGTGAGCAGACCCGCCGGGGCGGCAAAGAACTCCTTCGCCGCGTCCTCCGCCATGACCGTGAGCCCGTCGATGCGAATGGTCTCGAAAAAGGCGCGCTCTCCCCGCTCGACACGAAACACGACACGGTCCCCGCGGCCCCACGGGAGATCCCGCAAGTCGGCGTTTGGATCCATCCGGACCCGCGCGAGTTCCTCCCCTTCACCCTCCAGAACGAAGGTGATCGTGGGCTCGAGAAAACCTCGGCGACTCAGTTCGGAGCCGAGGAGGAGCACGGCGTCCTCTGCCTTGGCCTGGCTGAAAGAGGTGAGCCCCTCGTCCCCGGTATCGCGCAGGATGTCCCGCAAGAGCCGCTCCATGCGCCTTTCCTGGCGCCAGCCAAAACCCTCCACGTCGAGTTCGTAGGCCCCGCGCGCATCCGCCGGTAAAGCAAGGAGAAGGAGGCCGGCAAAAAGGATGCGTATCCGTTTCATGGGGCCAGAATTTTCCAGCGAACGTCCACGTTGTAGTCGCCGAAGTCGTCGTATTCACCGAGAATCGACCAGTCGTCATCGAAGTGATACTCGATCACCCGCGAATCGCGGCGAAAGGGCGAAAAGCCTTCCCCCGAGCGCACCTCGAGGCGACTCGCCCCACTCGCCCCAATGAGTTCGGAAAAGAAGTCCTGCCCGAGATAGAGGGCGAGCCGTCCGGCTCGCTCCGTCGTCGCGAGCCCCTCTTCGCTCGACGGCACGGCTCCGGTCGCGAGCATGAGGAGGATCTCGTCGGGCGGCAGGGCCGGGGCGGACTGGAACTGCAGAACCGGCTCCGTCGCGGTGCCCCCGAGCGTCATCTGCACGTCGTAGCCATAGGCCACCCCCCCGGCGCCGCCGGAAAGCTGCATGGTGTGCGGTGCCTCCGCCGTAATGCGTCCCCGCAGTCTCTCCGACACGAGCCTGGCAAACGGGAAACTGATCGCCCCTTCCTCGATCCAGGCCTCGCCGAGAAGAAGCGGGTCGCCCAGCGTGCCCGCGAGACGGAAGTCCGCTGACGCCTCGCCCGTGAGCACGGCCGAGCGCACCTGCAAAAAGCGGTCCCCGCGCAGCTCCACGTCCAGTCGCCAGTCGCGCAGCACCGGCACTTCGACCGCAAAATAGGGCGGTCGCCGCGGCGCGGCGGCCGCTCCACGCTCGGTGAAGCCGCGCAAATCCCGCAACCAGAGGCTGCGCAGGAGATCGACCTCGCCGCTGAGGAGGGCTGGCTGCGCGGGGTCTTCCCGCGTCAGCTCGAGGTCGGCCCGGGCGCGAAAGATGAGGTCGGCGCGACGCACGAGGTCCAACCGCTCGGCCTCGAGGCTGACGCGGTAGCGCAGCGCGTCGAAGTCCTCCGCATCGAGCCAGCCGTCGAGGTTCCACGGCTGGCCCCCGATCGTGCCGGAGAGGGCCAATGTTTCCACCCGGCGCCCGTCGAGCACCGCCTGCCCCGAGATTTCGCGCGCGACAAAGCCGCCCGCGAGCGGGCGGGAGGCCAGTCCTTCGAGCGAAAAGGTGCCCGTCGGCCAGTCGCCCGGCGCCTTTGCGAGATCGAGAGAGATCGTTCCGGTGGGTTCGAGGGCCTCGGGCAGGAGCGTGCCGAGAGCGGCGAGCGGCCACGCCTGCGCCTCGAGGCTGGCGGAGAGATCGAGCCAGCGAGCGGGCGCGGGATCCTCGATCCATCCTGCCCAATCGATTTCGGCCACCCGCCCCTGCAGGATCTGCGCTTCGCCACCCTCCGAAAGGGTGAGGGCGAGGCGTTCGACGGTCACGGCGTCTTCCGCCACCGAGGTCGCCAGCGCCAGATCGTGGATCGTCACGGGTCGGCCCGCCCCGGTCCACTCCCAGCGGCGGGCTTCGGCGGTGAAGCTCGCTTCGGGGGCGCGCAGCGTGCCGCTCGCACGCAGCTCGGCCTGCAACCCTTGGGCGTTGAACGGCACGCGCTCGGCGACCACCGCCGGCAGTTCCGCGAGCGGTTCGAGAATGGCCTCGAGGGAGACCTCCGCGTCGCGGTCCACGCGGGCGCGAAACGGCTCCGCGATGGTCCCTCCCCAGCCCATCGGCAGGCGGCCAGCGAGGCGCAGCCAGTCCTCCCCCCCGCGCTGCAAGCGAAGGTTTTCAAAGGAGGTGCGCTCCGGCGCGAGTTCCCAGCCTCCAGAGGCCCGCCAAGTGACGTTCGCAGGAGAGACCCAG
>JBKHAU010000428.1:0-2914 GCA_046542725.1 Opitutales bacterium | reverse complement strand
TGGTTTGACCCCATTTGCCTTTCCGAGCGCCACACTTTCTCCGTGCCCTCCCACGTGCGGGTGTGCTAGGGCTTCTCGTTTCCTATGAAAGCGATGACCGAGCTCGAAGAGATCCGCCACTCCGCGGCCCATATCCTGGCCACGGCGATTCTCCGTCTGTATCCGGAGACCCAGCTCGATATCGGTCCGCCGACCGAGCAGGGTTTCTACTACGACATCGACCTCGACCGGAAGCTCACCGCCGAGGACCTCGCGCAGATCGAGGCGGAGATGAAGAAGGTGGTGAAGGAGAACCAGCGCTTCGAGCGCTTCGAGCTCTCCCGCGAGGAGGCGACGCAGCTGATCGAGAAGATGGGCCAGACGACCTACAAGCTCGGCCGCCTCGCCGACATCCCGGAGGGCGAGACCATCTCCTTCTACCGCAACGGCGACTTCACCGACCTCTGCGCCGGCACGCACGTGAACTACACGAAGAAGGTGAAGGCCTTCAAGCTGCTCTCCATCGCCGGTGCCTATCACCGCGGGAGCGAGCAGAACAAGCAGCTCCAGCGCATCTACGGGACGGCCTTTGCCTCGAAGGAGGAGCTCGAGACCTACCTCGCAAACCTCGAGGAGGCGAAGAAGCGCGACCACCGCAAGCTGGGCCGCGACCTCAAGCTCTTCCACATCGACGACGCCGTCGGCCAGGGCCTCGTCCTCTGGACCCAAAACGGCTCGGTCGTGCGCCAGGAGCTGCAGACCTTCATCGCCGAAGAGCTGCGCAAGCAGGGCTACGACCAGGTCTTCACGCCGCACATCGGCAAGCTCGGGCTCTACCGCACGAGCGGACATTTTCCGTACTACCAGGATTCGCAGTTCCCCGCCCTCATCGACCGCGAGGAGATCGAGGGGCTGGCGGCGGAAGGCTGCTCCTGCGCCGAGCTGGCGAACAAGATGCAGGACGGCGACCTCGACGGCTATCTCCTCAAGCCGATGAACTGCCCGATGCACATCAAGATCTTCGACAGCCAGCCGCACAGCTATCGGGATCTGCCCATCCGCCTCGCCGAGTTCGGCACGGTCTACCGCTGGGAGCAGAGCGGGGAACTCAACGGCATGACGCGCGTGCGCGGCTTCACCCAGGACGATGCTCACATTTTCTGCACGCCGGAGCAGCTCGGCGACGAGGTGAAGGGCTGCCTCGAACTCGTGAAGATCGTCTTCAACACCCTCGGCATGAAGGACTACCGCGTGCGCGTCGGCCTCCGCGACCCCGACAGCAGCAAGTTCGTGGGCGACCCGCAAAACTGGGACCTCGCCGAGCAGGCCTGTCGCGATGCCGCCGCGAGCCTCGGCGTGCCCTTCTCCGAGGAGCCGGGCGAGGCCGCCTTCTACGGCCCGAAGATCGACTTCGTGGTGAAGGACGTGATCGGGCGCGAGTGGCAGCTCGGCACCGTGCAGGTCGACTACGTCCTGCCCGAGCGCTTCGACCTCAGCTACGTCGGGAGGGACAACCAGGACCATCGCCCCGTCATGGTGCACCGCGCGCCCTTCGGCTCGCTCGAGCGCTTCACCGGCGTGCTCATCGAGCACTTCGCGGGCGACTTCCCGCTCTGGCTCTCGCCCGAGCAGGTCCGCGTCCTCCCCATCACGGACGACCAGATGGAGTTCGCCAAAACGGTCGAGACCCAGCTCAAGGCCGCCGGCGTGCGCTGCTCGATCGACACCCACAGCGACAAGTTCGGGGCCAAGGTGCGCCGCGCCGAGCTCGACAAGGTGCCCTACATGTTCGTCATCGGGAAGAACGAGGCGGCCGAGGGCAACGTCACCCTCCGCTCCCGCGCGAACAAGGCCCACGAAGGCGCCCTCCCCGCCTCCGAGGCCATCGCGAAGATCGGGGAGATCATCGCCAGGCGCGAGCTGCCGGCGAGCGTGTGAGCTCGCCCTCGGTCATGAATTGCCTCCTCACCGGTGCCAGTCGCGGAATCGGCCTCGCCCTCGCGCGGCACTTCCACGGGCGCGGGCACAAGGTCGCGATCACGGGGCGGAAGGAGCAGAGCCTCGCGGAAGCCAAGGCCATCCTCGGCGACGATGTCCTCACGATCGCCGGCGACGCCGCCGATCCTGCGACCGCCGAGCGCACGGTGCGCGAGGTTGAAGCGCAGCTGGGCCCGCTCGACCTGCTCGTGAACAATGCCGGCATCACCGGGCCGGTCGGCACCCCCTTCCTCGAGGCCGACCCCGCGGCCTGGTGGCGGACGCTCGAGGTGAATCTGCGCGGGCCCATGTCCTTCATGCGCGCAGCGCTTCCGGGCATGCGCGCCCGCGGCCGCGGCACGATCGTCAACATGGGCAGCTACGGCGCGCTCTTCGACCTTCCCGGCGGCAGCGCCTACGGCGTCAGCAAGTCCGCCCTCGCCCGCCTCACCGACGCCGTCGCGGCCGAGATCGTGGACACCGGCGTGCACCTCTTCTGCACCAGCCCGGGCCTCGTGAAGACCGACATGACACGCGACGCGGACACCTTCGACCACCTCCCGCCCGAGGCCTGGAGCCAGCCGGAGGACATCTGCCACCTCATCGAGCGCCTCACCGATCCCGCCTGCGGCGTCCTGCACGGCCGTTTTCTCCACGTCAAGGACGACCTCGACCGCCTCCTCGCCCAGGCCGCGGCCATCCACGAGAAGGGGCTCTACAAGCTCTGCATGCACGGGCTGGACGGCCGCATCGGCTGACCCTGCGTCTACCTACCGCTCCAGCGCCCGCTCGACCAGCGCGCGCAGGCGCTCTGGAATGGTCGCGCTGGTCTTGGCGACGAAGCCGCGGGCGTGGGCGAAGTGCACGTCGGGCTCGGCGGCGACGCGGGTGAAGTCGAGGCGCGGGTCGTCGTTGTGGCGGGAGAGGCCATAGCCCTCGCCGCGGCGGTCCGGCGAGA
>JBKHAU010000427.1:0-2916 GCA_046542725.1 Opitutales bacterium | reverse complement strand
TCGAGGCGCTCTACCACAGCGGGCGCTGCGGTCTGCCCCGCCTCCTCGCGACCCTCACGCACAAGCCCGCCGCGATCCTCGGCCTGCCCGCCGGCACCTTGGCCCCGGGGGCCAAGGGCGACGTCGTCGTCTTCGACCCGGATGAGGCGTGGACGGTGGATGCGGAGACCATCCAGAGCAAGTCGGCCAACTGCCCGTGGCACGGCCGCACCCTGCGCGGCCGGGTAAAGGCGACCTTCGTGGAGGGCCGCCTCGTCTGGGACGGCCAACGCATTCTCGCTGACTGAACGCGTGGATCCCTCCCTTCCAGCTCACGAAACGCCCGGCACTCGTTTCATCTTCACCCCCGTGGAGTGGTACGGCGCGGTGCTCTTTCTTCTCGGGCTCGGCGCGTTGGGCTACATCTTCTTCCGCTACCGTAGTTGGCAGGAGGTCCGGCGCCCGCTGCACCCATGGAGCCTGAAATGGGTCGACTTCGCCCTCTTTATCTGGACCGCCTTCATGGTCTCGCTGCTCTCCGGGGCCATCGGGCTGTGGCTCGCCCGCCTCCTCGCCGCCACCCCGGAGGGGGAATCGCCCCCGATGGGGCTCTTCGCCATTGTCAGCGGGCTCTGTATGCACGGGGGCTTCATCGCGGTCTTTACCCTGTGGCATCGCGCCCATCGCGGCCTGCGCTCCGGTCCGGTCGACACCCGCCCACTCGCTCCTCTCGTCATCGTCGGCCGCGCGTTGCTCTTCCTCCTCGCCGCCTATCCACTTCTCGCCCTCGTGACAGGCGCGTGGGAGGCTCTGCTGCGGGCCCTCGGAGAGGCCGGCCTGCCCGTCGCGGTGAAGCCCCAGGACGCGGTCGGGATCTTTGCCGACTACCGCTCGGAGCCGCTGAGCTTTCTGGCCCTCGCCCTCGTCGCGGTGGTCCTCGCGCCCATCGCCGAGGAACTGGTCTTCCGCGCCGGCGTCTACCGCTTTCTCCTCAGCCGTTTCTCCCGGCGTCGCGCGATCCTCGTCAGTTCGCTCCTCTTTGGCGTGCTGCACTTCAGCCTTTTCGGCTTTTTGCCGCTCGCGTTGCTGGGCGTGGTGCTCTGCCTGGCCTATGATTGGACGGGGAACATTCGCGTCCCCATCGTCCTGCACATGCTTTTCAACCTCAACACCGTGGCGCTCGTCTGGCTCTTTCCCGAGATCGCTTCCGCCTTGTGATGCATCCTTTTTCCCACTCCCCGGAGAGTTGCCTCTCGAGTCTCGGTGAGGTGCGGCTGATCGAGCGCATCCGGGAATGGCTGGGGGACACCGCTCCGCCCTCCCCCTATGGCATGGGCGACGACACCGCTGTCCTCCCCCATGCGCGGCACAATCTCCTCACGACCGACTCCCTCGTCTACGGGCGGCATTTCGACGACACCCTGCCCCCGGGCCTCGCCGGAGCGAAACTCCTCAAGCGCAACCTCAGCGACATCGCGGCGATGGGCGGCACCCCGGCGGTGGCCGTTCTGGCCGGGTTCCTCCCCGGGCACACCACCCTCGCCTGGCTGGAGGCCTTCACCCGCGGGCTGGCGGATTGTGCCCGCACTTGGAGCGTGCCGGTGGTGGGAGGCGACCTGAGCGCGACGGATAGCTTCCTTGGCTTCAACCTCACTCTCACGGGCCAGGCCACGCGGCCCATCCTCCGCGGGGCGGCTCGGCCCGGCGACCTCATCTGGGTGAGCGGGGAGTTGGGGGGCTCCCTCGCGGGCCATCACGCCACCTTTACCCCCCGCCTTCCAGAGGGACAATGGCTGGGGGCGCAAGCCGCCGTGCACACCCTCATCGACGTCACTGACGGCCTCGCCAAGGACCTGCCCACCCTGCTCCCGGCCGGCACCGCGGCGGCTCTCCAGCTCGAGACCCTGCCCCTCGCCCCGGCGGCCCATGACGCCGCCCGCGGCAGCGAGCGCGAGGCCTGGACCCACGCCCTGAGCGACGGCGAGGACTACGAACTCGCCTTCACCACCGCGCCCGACTGGGCCGAAAACGGCGCCCCGGCCTGGTCCCGGCACTTCAAAACCCGCCTCACCTGTATTGGAAAAGTGGTGACAACGGAAAATGAGGTCGCCCGCGCCCTGCTCGACGCCGCCACCGGTCGCCCCTTGCCCCTCGCCGCCGGTTATGAGCATTTTCGCTGAACTGCGGGAAGGCCGCGGCGTGCGCACCCTCGCCGAGACCGAAGCGCTCGCCCGCGACCTCGCCGCCGCCCTTCCGGAGGACTGCGTGCTCGCCCTGCAGGGCGACCTCGGCGTCGGCAAGACCACCCTCGTGAAGGGTCTGGCGGCCGCCTGGGGTGTCACCCAGACGGTGAAGAGCCCTTCTTTCAACCTCGTCTCGATCTACGAGGGCACGCGGCAACTCGTGCATGTCGACGCCTACCGTCTCGAAGCCGAGGACGCCCTCGAGAGCCTCATGCTCGAGGAGTTTCTCCAAAGCCCCTTCTGCCTTGCCGTCGAGTGGCCTGAGCGCGTGCGTAGCTGGCTTCCCCCCGAGACGATTTGGCTCGCCGGCGAACTGCACCCCGACGGCACCCGCCTCTTCCAGCTCGTCGAGTGACGGCTGCCGTGGGGCAACGCAGGCCCCCGGCGGCCCGCCTCAGGAATTGCGACGATCAGCTTCCTCTTCCTCGGCCGAAGATGGTGCGGCCGGCTCTTCGGAATCAGGCTCCGAAGACGCGGGCTTGGGCTCCAGCTCGACCGACTCCGGCGCAGGCTCGATCCCGGGCTCGGGCTCCGGCGCGGGCTCGGTAGCGGGCGCGGGCTCGGCAGCGGGCGCGGGATCGGCAGCGGGCGCGGGCTCGGCAGCGGGCGCGGGCTCGGCAGCGGGCGCGGGCTCCGGCGCGGGCTCCGGCGCAGGCTCGGTAGCGGGCTCGGGCGCAGGCGCGGCCGGCTCTTC
>JBKHAU010000426.1:0-2919 GCA_046542725.1 Opitutales bacterium | reverse complement strand
ACCAACCGACGAGCAGCCCAAGTGGGCGCACGTATTCCTCGATGTAATTCGGCGAATCAAACTCCCCCTGACCATACTGCGACGTGACGCGCATCCAGTCGTCGATGTAGTCGCGCGCTTCGTCCATGTTCTCGCGCGAGGATTTCCCGTTATACCACGCTTCCGGACCGGCCTGCGGGTCCTTTTGCGCTGCGAGGTAGAGGCTGGCGTAATACATCAGCCAGTGATTTTCGGTGTCGCCGCGAAAGGGAAAATACGTGCGCCACAACCCGCGGATGAAGGCCTCGTCCTCGGCCAGAAGGTGCTTTTCGCCGGCATACATGATCAGCACCATCGGATGCATCCAGAACATGGCCCCGCTGGGCTTCTCATTGAGCGTTCGCAGGCGCCTGCGCGCCCAGTCGAGATGGCAGCCGGCATGAAAGGCGGCCGCGACGTGGAAGAGCCCTCCGCACTCCCCATCCTGCGGGTCGATGTGTGCGAGGGTTTGGGCAAGGACCTCGGCACCGCGTGCATGAATGCCCGCGACGCGCTCGGATTCGGACGGCCAGCAAAGGTCAGCCTTCGTTCCGGGTGGAAGCAACGGATCGGACATGGGGCGAAGTGAAGCGGACGGAAGACAAAGTGAGAGGGCGGGAGAGCATTGCCGCAGGCCAGGCAGAGATGCAAAGATGTCCGCTCCCGGTGGCGGGTGCAGCCTCCATGCGCGCTTTATCGTAAGCCTCGGAGCCCCTGGGCGGGCAGCTGGTTGCAAGGGCATGCCGCTCGCCCGACCTCCTGTCGCCGCCTTCAAAAAAGAGGACCGAGGTCCGCTGTTCCGATGGCCTGCGCGATATAGCCGTCCATCGCCGCGAGGTCCCGCGCATGGTCCTCGGTCGAGAATCCGCCCAGACACTCCCGCAAAAGCAGCACAGCGTAGCCGCGCTGGTAGGCATCGACCGCGGTCGAGCGGATGCACCAGGATGTCGTGATCCCGGCGAGCACTGTCGTGCCCACCCTCCGCTCGTGCAGGACGCGATCGAGCGCGGTCTCGTAGAACGCGGAGAAGCGCCGCTTGATCAGGACCGGTTCGCCCGGAAGAACAGGAAGCTCGGGCACAATCTCTGCGCCCGGCGTGCCGCGAAGGGTGTAGCGCTTGCCCGTGCGCCGCATGTGCGGGAAGGCATCGGACAGGTCCGGCGCAAACTCCTGGCGGATCCAGATGACGGGCGCACCCGCCGCGCGAAACGCCTCCAAGGCCGCCTGCAACCCGTCGACCAATCGCGCACGCATCGCGGGAAGCTCGCTCTCCGGCCAGATCGCCGCGTCGAAGAAGTCGACGACCATATCCACGACAATCAGAGCCGGGGCAGGGTATTGTGGAAGGGCCATGGGCGGAAGCGGAGCGGACCGCACCCTGCTGCCTTGCGGGCGCGCTTTTGACGTTCCTCCCGGTGTATCGTAAAGCACCGCCGCGCCGCGCGCCGCGCCCCAACGCGTCCCCGTAGCGGGTTCAAAACCGCGAAGCGAGGACGCGCCACGCCTTTACGAACCAGCCGCCACTTTATCGTAAACCGGCCCCCGCCTTGTTCGCCATGGGGCGCGACCCCAACTCTCTGCGCGTATGCTGAGATTTCCCGACTCCTTTACCTTCGGCACCGCCACCGCCAGCTACCAGATCGAGGGGGCCTGGCTGGAAGGCGGCAAGGGCCTCTCCATCTGGGATGCCTTCACCCATACCCCAGGTAAAATCCTCGGCGGCGACACCGGCGATGTCGCCTGCGATCACTACCACCGCTTCCGCGAGGACGTGCGACTGATGGCGGACCTTGGACTGCGGGCCTATCGCTTGTCGCTCTCGTGGTCGCGCATTCTTCCGCAGGGTCGCGGCACGGTGAATGCGGAGGGCATCCGTTTCTACAACGAACTCATCGATACCCTTCTCGAACACGGCGTCACCCCCTGGGTCACGCTCTACCACTGGGATCTTCCCTTGGCCCTGCAGCTCGAGATGGATGGCTGGCGCAGTCCCGACCTTCCCGACGTGTATGCCGCCTACGCCCGAGTCTGCTTCGAGAACTTCGGCGATCGCGTAAAGCACTGGATCACGCTCAACGAGCCGTGGGTCGTCTCGATTTTTGGATACAACCACGGAGTGATGGCGCCGGGACGGAAATCCCGCCGCGAGCCCTATGCGGTCGCCCACCAGCTGCTCCGCGGCCACGCCCGCGCCGTCCGCGTCTACAATGAGGACTTTCGCGGCCGTCAGGGCGGGCGCATCGGCATCACGAACAACGCCGACTGGCGCGAACCCGCTTCCGAAGCGCCTGCCGACCGCGAGGCGGCGCAACGTGCCCTCGAGTTCTACCTCGGTTGGTTCGCCGACCCGATCTACAAGGGCGACTATCCGGCGTGCATGCGAGAGCGGGTGGCCGACCGCCTCCCCCAGTTCTCCGAAGAGGACCGCACCCTCCTCAAGAACTCCTCCGACTTCTTCGGGCTCAACCATTACACCACGCACTACGCCTCCGCCGTGCGGCCCGGATCGCAAGTCGAGGCCGATCCCTATGGCAACGGCGGCATCAGCGAAGATCAGGACGTCCTCCTGACCAGCGATCCCGCCTGGAAGAAGACCCTGATGAACTGGAACATCGTGCCCTGGGGTTGCCGCAAGCTCCTCCACTGGATCGACGAGCGCTACGGGCATCCGGAGATCATCATCACGGAAAACGGCTGCGCGCTCGAGGACCACGTGGTGGACGGCGCGGTCGACGACCCTGAACGCATCGCGTTTATCCGCGGCTACCTCGAGGAATGCCACCGTGCGATCGAGGAAGGGGTGCACCTCAACGGCTATTTCCTCTGGTCCTTCATGGACAACTTCGAGTGGGCCCTCGGGAAAAGCCGCCGCTTCGGCATGGTCTACACCGACTACACGAC
>JBKHAU010000425.1:0-2920 GCA_046542725.1 Opitutales bacterium | reverse complement strand
GCCCGACAGACGCGCCCCGCGGTCCCTCTGCACAAGGGACGGCGAGCGGTCGCTCCACACCGGGACGATTGCCTCGGACTCGGGCGACGGGATCGCCGAAGCAGGGTCCACGCTCGCGAGGAGCGTCTGAACAGACCCGCTGGCGGTCTGGTGCGGGCAGTCGTGCGGCAGCTTTTCGGGGGCCGGGCGGTCGGCATCCTGGTCGCCGCAGCAGCCTTCGCTCGCCGGGCTTGGCGCCTGCGTGCGCTCCATCTCCGCGGCGACCGCGTCGCAGCAGCAAAATGGGCTGAGGAGGGCCACGAAGGCGAGGCACTGGACAAGCCGATGAAACATGAAGATCGCGAAGCGTCGAAGCCTGGAGGAAGGGGCTACCCGGGGCCAAGCCCAGAATCGGTGAGAGCGTGCGGACGGATGCGTATTCCCGGCTTTTCGGCCGCGTCGCAAACGGTGGCCGGAGACTTGCGCGGCGCCGGTCTTCCTGCACCGTGCGGGGTGAAACAAACAAGAATGCGCTGCTTGCAAGCCATCCTCGCCCTCGGCCTTCTCGGCGGAGCGGGGTTTCTGGCCTATGCGCAGGAGCCAGCCACTGCCGACCCCTCTTCCCGACCCATGAAGGAACGTCAAGAAGCCCCCGATCGCATCGAAAAACCCGCTTCCCTGAGTGAGGCGGAGTGGCGCGCGCGTCTCACCCCCGAGCAGTACCGTATCCTGCGCGAAGCGGGTACCGAGCGGGCCTTTGGCGAGGTCTACCGCCAGTTCAAGGATCAGGGGGAAGGCGATTACTACTGTGCTGGTTGTGGCACGTTGCTCTTTTCCTCGATGCACAAGTTCGACTCTCATTGCGGGTGGCCCTCGTTTTACGATCCGGCTGAGATCGAAAGTGTGGAACTGCGTGAGGACCGGAGCCTCGGCATGGTCCGCACCGAAGTCGTCTGCGCCAACTGTGGCGGTCACCTCGGCCACCTCTTCAAGGGCGAAGGTTTCGACACGCCGAAGGACCAGCGTTTTTGCATCAACGGTTTTGTTCTCGAATTTGTGCCGAAGGGCGCCGCGGCGCCATCGGACCGCGCCAAGAGCAGTTCCGGGGGATCCCCCACGAACCCGTAAAAAGGGGTAAACGCGACCGCTTTCCGGGCCGATGTATGCGGGACCGGAAAGTCATGGCTCACATCCTGATCGTAGAAGACGACCCCGCTTCGGCGAGGCTCCTGTCACTCCTCCTGCGCAAGGCCAAGCACACCTGTGTAGTGGCCACTACGCTCGAAGAGGGGCGCCAGCACATTTTCAACGGGGATGAGTTCGACCTTCTCATTCTCGATAACAGGGTCGGCAAAACCTTTGGCTGGGAGCTGCTTGAGCAGATCCGCAACCATTTCTACTTCAAGGACCTGCCGGTCCTCGTCTACACCGCGGCGGGCGACCGCGACTCGATCTCGAAGTATGTCGGGCTGCGCGTGCAGAACATTCGCGCGAAGCCCTACGGCTGGGACGTGATCAAGGTGGAGATCGAAAAAGCGATGGCGAGTGGCTGGGGCGAACGTGACTTCGCTCCCCGGCACGACGTGATGGAGCGCCTCCAGATCACGGAAGAAGAGTATTTTGAAAGCCTGCGCACGATCGAGGAACAGCTCGGAAAAAGTGCGCAGCGGCTCCTTGCCCTCCTTTCGCCGACGAAGGAGGCGATGTTTCTGCGGGTTCTCAACGACCTCCGCAGCACGGCGGTGAATTTCGGCCTCGAAATCATCCTGCGCACGATCCGGGAAGTGGTGCTGGCCTTCCGCGAGGAGGACTGGTCCCGCGCGGTCGGTTCGATCCGCATGCTCACAATCAGTGCGGAGCGTCTACGGGTACGTCGTGACAATTTCGAGTCCGGGCGAACGTCAGCGAAGGACCGGGACGAAGCGAGTCCCTTTCACATGGAGGCGCCGGCACCGGCAAGCGATGTGGCGTCCGAGCTCGCGGACAGCCGGGCCTGCGAGGTGCCAGCTGACTTTCGCGATCTCGCGGCCTCCTTTGCCAACAGCAGCACGGTGGAGGGTCTGGTGCGGGCGGTGGCGGCGGGCACCGTCCCGGTGTCGCCCTGGCAATCGCATATCGAGACGCTCGGACGCTTTGTGCAATGGCTGGCCTACCTCGAACCCAACGATCACGAGGCCGTCGCGAGCCATTTGCGTGAGCTGCCGGGGGCGGAGGAGATTCTGCGGGCAACGGTCGAGGACGAGGCCCGCGATCTGGCCTTGCGCGACCTCGTGGGCTCGGTGGGGGTGTTTCACGCCGCCTTTCTGGGGACCAGTTTGAAGTGGATCCGCACCCTCAAGGAGGAGGGATTTCCCCTTCGCATGGAATATCTCTCCATCCGCCAGCTGCTCGTCGCGAGCGTCGTCCGGGGGCTCGCAAGCAAGATCCAGCGGCCGATCAACTTCGAGGCCGTGATCCTCTTGCGCTTCTTTGGGGAGTGGATCTTTGCCCTGCGCTATCCAGGTGTGTATGGGCTCATGGCGCTCGAGCCGGGGCCGAATGCGTTTCTGAAACACGCCGACGCCTTTTCCGCCCAGTTCGCCCAGATCGTCCCACGGCTGCAGGTGCCGGCGGACTTCTCTGCCGCGGTCGAGCCGGAGGCCATGGAGCGGCCCCGGGCCTCGAGCACGGTGCGTCTCGTGACGGGCTTGATCGCCCTCGCCGATCTCGTGTGTGACGCCACACCCGAGGTGCAGGAAAGGGAACTCGCACGGGCCTCGCGCGCCTTCTGCGCCGCCTCCGCCTGGGAAGTGCTGGCAAACGAAGACCTCAAGCTCCCGCAGAATCGCGAGCGCTATTTCGAGATGTTGCGCGCCGGCGCCGCGAGCCAGCGCAAGCGCGTCGTGCGGTGGATCCAGACCGTGATTGATGCGCCGGCTTTCACCCCGCCGATGGGGTAGCG
>JBKHAU010000424.1:0-2929 GCA_046542725.1 Opitutales bacterium | reverse complement strand
ATAGATGTTGTCGCCGAGCCAGACAAAGGCGTCGGGTGCCTTCTCATAGATCGACTCGAAGATGCTGAAGCCATCGCCGTAGGGCGTGCCGCCGAGGCGGTCCTGGCCACTGTCCGCGTCGTTGCGGTAATAGCAGCTGCCGAAGCCGAGGGTGAAGTCGAAGGGCGCGTGGCCCTCTTCGCGGTAGCGCCAGAGGGGTGGAGTGGCGAAGCGCATCGGGATGGCGCCCTTTCGCACCGCGTCGGGGGCGAACCGGGGGCGGACCACCTGCCCGTCGACGAGGACCTCGTAGACGTAGCGTTGCCCGGGCTGCAGCGGCCCCACCTGGCACTTGGCGACAAAGGCGGTGGCACGCTCGGTCGCGACCCGATCGCTCAGTTCGGCGGCTGCCTTGTCGCCTTCGGGCCAGTAGCGCACGGCGACCTCGGCGGCCTCCGTCGTCTGCAGCCAGATGATGGTGGCAAACTGATTCACGGCGCCGACCATGGGGCCGGACTGCAGGGCCGGACGGGCGGCGAGCGGAGCCGCGAGAAGCGTGAGACCGACAAGGAGGAAGGAGCACGTGCGCATAAGCGAACAACGGCGTGCGAATTGCGCGGGGTCAAGGCGCTGACGCTCCCCCTCACCAGATCCCGGCCGCTTCGAGGGCGTGGCGCGGGTTGACCGGCCACTCGCGGTTGGCGAGCGGACTGGCGGGGGAGGGGTGGATGATGCGCGTCACCCGGACGGGCACGCCGGCCGCTTCGACCGCCGCGCGGAGGCGATCCTCCGCATACTTGCCTACGCCCACCGCCCACTCCGGCTGGAGGAGACGCAGGGCCTGCGCGAGGTGCTCGTTGCAGAGCGCCTCGAGTGGTTCGCGCACGGCGCGGGAGAACTTGTCCGGCGGATAGTTGCCGCCCGACTCCACCATGAAGATGAGGGGACAATAGTTGAGCACCAGCTGGTCGGCAAAAAACGCTTCGGGCGTGCCGAAGCGCGCCGCCACGAGTTCGAGCCAGAGGCGTTGTCCGCTCTTCTCCACGCGTGGGCAGGCAAAGCCCGTGACGGGCCGCTTTGGGTGCTCCTTGGTGGGGCGGCCGATCGGCACCTCTATCCCCATCCAGTCGCGCACCGCGGGGATCGCGCCGAAGGGCACCCCGGTCTGCGCCATCCCGAAAGGCCCTGGATTCATGCCCAGAAAGATGACCCGCTTGCGCCCCCGCCCAAAGCGCTCCAGATAGGCCGCATGGCCCTCCCAGGCATAGGCAAGGGGGTTGTAGACATGCGTCACGGGCGCGTCGAAGACGAGTTCGTCGACCGCTTGGCGGAGGTCGGCGGCCGCTTCGAGGAGGTCCGCGGGCTCCCTCATGAGGCGGTCCCGGAGCCGCCGCGGGCGGCGCGTTCGCGCAGAAAGATCGCGCGCATGGCCGCATAGTCCGCCTCGCGCTCCCCGGTGATGATGACGTCGTCGAAGTTCGGGGCCTCGCGCAGTTCCTCCTCGGCCGTGCGGATGCGGCGGGCGATCTCCTCCGGGCTCTCGGTGCCGCGCGCTTCGAGACGCTCCCGCATCTGCGCGAGGTCGCGCACGCGGATGAAAACGGTGTGCAGGCACTCCGCGAGGAAGGGGTCGCGGGCGGCCGCACGGCGGTAGTTGGCGGCGCCCTGCACGTCGATGTTGAGGAGGAGGTCGCGTCCCGCCTGGAGGGGGCCGCGCACCGCGCGCCGCTCCGAGCCGTAGTAGCGGCCATGCACCTGCGCCCATTCATAAAACTCGTCGGCCGCGATCTTGGCCTTGAACTCCGGCA
This sequence comes from Opitutales bacterium, assembly GCA_046542725.1. Lineage (GTDB taxonomy): Bacteria > Verrucomicrobiota > Verrucomicrobiia > Opitutales > Oceanipulchritudinaceae > CAWVVV01. The sequence continues at coordinate 1,142 of JBKHAU010000424.1, read as the reverse complement.
CGCTGAGGAAGTGATAGTCCACGCCATCGCGCTCGCCTGCGCGGGGCGCGCGCGAGGTCGTCGTGACCACCCGCTCGAGATCTTCAAACTCGGCCAACAGGCGGTCGCAGAGAGTCGTCTTGCCCGCCCCCGCGGGCCCGCTGATGACGAGGATCAGCCCGGCCGCACTCATGGGGCGGAGAAAGCGACAAGACTGAGGACAAGGCCCACGCCGGCGAGCACCCCGCCCGCCACTTTGGGGCGCTGCGTGGAGCGGTGCAGCCAAGCGAGGAGGTCACGCAGGCGGTAAGGCGCGACCCCGAGATAGATGCTCGCGACGATGACGAGGTAGACCATCGCCTTGAAGAAAAGCACGCCCGCCTCGTAGTGCGTCTGTCCCGCGGTAAGGGCAAAAAACGAGGCCATGAGCGCCAACGCGACGAGTCCACGCACGGCGAGAAATTCCTTCAGGACAACAAACGAGCCAATCCAGCCCGCCCCGAAGACGGCGACGAAGACGAGGTTGGTCTTGGGACCGAAGAGGTTGTCCTCGGGCCCGAGGAAATACATTTTATACAGAAACCACGCGCCTCCCAGCCCCATCGTGACGTAGGCCGCGGTCTCGCTCCGGGGAAAGGCCTCGAGCGCCCGGCGCCAGCCAGCGCGGTCGAGAAGGAATCCGGCGCCCAGCCCGAGAAGGAGCAGCCCGGCGAGGAGAATGTGCCAGAAGAGGTCGAGCATGGTCGCCTCTTCATCGCGCCTGCGCCTGCCAAAGCCAAGGTTTTTTCCCTCCGCCGGTGCCGGCGGCAGGAGTTGTGGCGAGCCCCCAAAGCACCGCCTCGACCCATGCACACCGTTCTTCCTCCACCCAGACAACAGCGCCTCTTCTCCACCACGAAGCGCACGAGGGCACGAAGACAGGAGCGCCGGCCGTCGCCACCGCCGCGCCTGCGAATCCGCGTCCATCAGCGCAATCTGCGGATCGCTCAAGCGCGGCCTCCGTCCACTTCATCCACAGATTGCGCCGATGTTCGCAGATTGGAGAGGAGGAGGTTGTGGTGAATCCCATCCCGCCTCTCTGAGTCGCCACCGCCGCGCCTGCGAATCGGCGTCCATCAGCGCAATCTGCGGATCGCTCAAGCGCGGCCTCCGTCCACTTCATC
>JBKHAU010000423.1:0-2930 GCA_046542725.1 Opitutales bacterium | reverse complement strand
AGGGACTAAGCGGCATCGACGACGCGGCACGACATCGTCGTGACGGAGCCGACGACGAGGATCCAGATCCAGATGTCGATCCCGGTGATGGCAGACATCGCGATCGAGGGCAGAAAGATCACCGGGGCCATGCGGCCGAGGATCTGGTTGAGCATGTAGATGACGCTTCCGACCATGCGCGCGGTGAGGCCGAAGCGCAGTTCGAGATACTCGTTCGCGGTCGAGATCTCGAGCTTGCGCACGAGGGGCGCGAGGAGGAAGAGCGAGATCGGCAGGCAGATGACGGAGAAGACGCTGATGGCGAAAAACGTCCAGTCCGTGGCGAAGGACTTGCCGGGCATCGTCATGAGGCTGATGGCACTCGCCGCGGTGGCGAAGAGGCTCATTCCGATGGCCCACCACGGGGCGCGATTACTGGCGCGGAAGTAGTCCTTCGTGTTCTTCTCGCGGCGGACAAACCAGGCCCCCATTCCGACCATCGCGAGGAGGTAGATCGCGACCACGGTGTGGTCGACCCAGCCGTAGTTGTTGCGCGGGGGCAGGACCTCGATGACCACCCCGGTATTGCCGGAAACGACAAAGATCTCTCCGCCCACCGTCACCGCGCGAGCGAACTCGGCGGCCTGATCGGCCCACGGGCTGGCTTCGACCCAGGTATCGGTCAGGGTGTGGTAGGTGAGGATACGGGGCGGGTCGCCATCGGCCGCGACCGTCCCCTCAAAGGCGAAGATATGCGACTCGCCGAGCGCCGCGAAGACAGTCGACGGGCCCCAGTCGGGAGGCGCCGTGAGCGAGCGCCAGCCGCGGACGGGGTGGTAGCCGAAGCCCATCGGCTCGCCGCTCGCCGGATCGAGGCCGAAGAGATGGACCGATTCGAAAGAAGCCTCGAACTCGGTCGCGGCGAGGGCCGGACCGTCCCAGGCGGGCAGCTCGACCCACTGCGGGTTCTCCTCGGTGAAGCTGAAGCCTGCGCCAGAGAGGAGGCGTTGGAGAAAGTCGAGTCGCGGGGACACGGCGAGACGCAAAAAGATCGGCTGCCCGGCCTGCGCGCCCTCGGCCCGGGCACCGGCGACGTAGAGCTGGCCGTCGAGGATGGCGGCGGCGGGGTTGGCCACCGGGGTCGGAAGGGGCGCGAAGTTCTTCGTCACGAGCGTATCCCCTTCAAGACTCAGGCGGGTCACGCTCGTCGCCGGCTCGTCGGCAACCTCGCCCCCGATGAGAATGAGCCCGGCGGGCGAGGTCGCAAAGGCCGAGTAAGCATGCTCGTGGTCGAGTCTTCCGACCACGCTCCAACCCGCTTCGGGGCCGTCGTAGCGGTAGACCGCACGCTGGGGCTGGCCGAAGGGATCGACCCCGCCGGCGGCGAGGATGCTGCCGCCGCTACGCCCGAGCGCAAAGCCGCGCAAGTCGATTGGCAGGGGTGCCACCTCGCCGAACTGGAAGGCCGGCTTGAGGAGTTCGTCGCTGGGATCCTGGGCGGCCAGGCCGAGGGTGGCCAAAACGCAGGCGCAGCTAAGGAGGAGGGACTTCAGGGGTCGCATGAGGACGGGAAAAGGCTGGGGGTGGCTGGCTAGGAAGACGAGCGCGCGTGGGCGGTGAGGGCCTCGGGGACGAGGGCCGAGACCTGGATCGCGGCGAGGCCCCACTGGGCGCTGTCGTTCGTCGAAACCCAGGGGGCTTCAGCAAGGGGATTGAGCACTGCAGGTCCGTCGATGCGCTCCGTCTCGAGCGCCGGCGCGGGCCCCCACTCGCGCTCGAGAAACTCCTGCGCGGCGCGCCGGGCGAGCTCGGCGTCCCGCTTCTTTTCCGCTCCATAGGCGGTGATGCGGGAATGGGAAAGGACGAACCCCGGGTCGCGGTAGCGCTCGCTGAGTTGCTCGTCGAGGACTTCGCGCGGCGCGTTGTAGAGCGTGCAGTACTGGATCCAGGCGGCGGTGAAGCTGGGCACGTCGAGAAGCTGGATGAGCTCGGAGCAGACCTCGGGCAGGCCGAACATCGTGCTGAGGTGGGACGCGTTGGGATGCGGGTCCTCCGGCGCGACCATTTTCTTCGTTTCGATATCGAAGGCGAAGGTGCCGGTGAAAAAGCCCCACTTCGCGGCCCCGATCGATTCCATCGAATTGACGATCCACTGGCGGTAGCGGTCATCCCCGGTCCGTTCCCAGGCGGTGAGCCAGTTGGAGACCGCCGAGCCCCAGTCGGTGCCGACGCCGATGCGGCAGTCCTCGACGTTGAAGGGCTCGCCGGGAAGCTTGCGCACGGGGTTGATGTTGGCCAGCTGGCGGTCCGCCTCGATGACCTCCTCGAGCACGTCGCCGGTGCGCTCGTCGGTCGTGAGGAAGTAGTGGAAGCGGCGGTTCATGCTCGTGCTGATGCGCAGTTGCTTGGCGCTGCAGCCCCAGTGTTGCACGTTGTGCCGCGTGCCGAGGCCGGCGAAGCGGCCGAGGTGGTAGATGTCGACGTCGCGGGTATGGCGGTTCATCGCCTCGGCGAGGCGGAAGGGAAGGGTCTCGCCGGAGCGAAGGAAGGACATCCAGAGCCAGATGTCGGTCGAGAGTTCGCTGTTGTCCCAGGCGTAGCCACCCACGTCATAGCGCCACATGTGGCGATCGCGGTCGTAAGTGTGCATGAAGTCGCCGTAGTCCCAGAAGCCGTACCAGTGGTGCTGCTCGATCTGCTTGGCATAGTAGTCGAGGGACCAGTCGAGGCGGTCCTCGAGCTGGGCGAGGGGCGGAGAGGAGCGGTCGGGGAGCGACCACATCGTGCCGAAGACACCGGCGCGCAGGTAGTCCCCCGGCCGGGCAACGAGCTGGGGCGGGTCGTCGAGGACCCCGGCGAGGTCGGCAAGACGTTCGCGCGTGGGCGTCGCCTCGCAGGCCCAAAGATAGAAGTCGGTCGTACGACTGACCCCGTGCGGGGTGCCAAAGCCG
>JBKHAU010000422.1:0-2940 GCA_046542725.1 Opitutales bacterium | reverse complement strand
GCCGCCCGCCACGCCCTCCTCGGGGGAGCGGATGGCTTTCGCGACGGCGTCGAGATCACCCGCTTCGGCGACCTCTTCGGCGTGGTGCGGAGCGACGGCTTTGTTTTCGGCGTCCAGATTGCGATCATGATCGGGCTGCTGCTCATCGCCTGTGCCAACGTCGCCAACCTCCTTCTCGGGCGCGCCGCCGCCCGGAGTCGCGAACTGGCGGTGCGGGCGGCCCTGGGGGCGAGCCGCCGCCGCCTCATCCTCCAACTCCTTGTCGAAAGCCTTGTCCTCGCCTGCCTCGGCACCATCGGCGGGCTCCTCTTCACCGTCTGGCAGGTCGACTTCGACGCACAGATGGTGAGTTCCGAACTGCCGCGCTGGCTCTCTTTCAATCTCGACTGGCGCGTCTACGCCTTCGTCGCCGGCATGGTCGTCGTCGTCTCCCTCCTCGCCGGCATCCTTCCCGCCCTCCAGGCCTCCAAGACCGACCTCAACGAAATGCTCAAGGACGGGGCCCGCACTTCGACGAGCTTTCGCATCACCCGTTTCACGAAAATCCTCACGATCGGCCAGATCGCCTTCTCCTGCGCGCTCCTCTTCGGTGCCGGTCTCGCCGCGCGGCACCTCCTCCGCATGCAGAGCTGGGACCTCGTCATCGATGCGCCGAACATCCTCACCATGCGCCTCGCACTCTTCGAGTCGGACTATCCGGACGAAGCCTCGCGCACCGCCTTCGTCGACGAGGTGCTCACTCGCGTGGAGCGCGTGCCCGGCGTCGAGGCGGCGACGATGACCACCTGGATCTCCGAGCCCGGTAGCGGCATCAGCCCGGTGTCCCTCCAAATCGTGCCGTCCGACGGCAAGGTGCTGGAAGACACCCCGATGCACTTCCAGCCGATGGAGCTCGTCACGCCCCACTACTTCGAAGTCTACGAGGCGACTTTGCAGGCGGGGCGGGTCTTCACGCCCGCCGACCACGCTCCCGAGGCCGCACCCACCGTCCTCGTCAACGAGGCCTTCGTGGCGAAGCATTTCCCCGCGGGCGATGCGCTCGGCCGCGAGTTGCGCCTCTACCTCAACACCGGCGACGGCCTTCCGGAGCTCACCCCGGCCCGCATCGTCGGCGTGGTCGAGAATCTCTATCTCGTCCTTCACTCCCTCAATCTCCAAGACGTTCCGCCGCAAATCTACGTTCCCCTGCAGCAGGCCACCCCGCGCTTCATCACCCTCGCTGTGCGTGGCTCGAACGACGACGCCCACTCCCTCGCCGAGCCCGTCACCGCCGCCCTGCAAGACATCGACCCGCACCTGCCCCCCTACTTCGTGCGCACGATGAGCGACTACTATGAGACGATGCTCATGCCCTTTCGCATGTTCGTCGTGCTCTTCCTCTTTGTCGGGACGATGGCCCTCTTCCTCGCGGCGGTGGGGGTCTACAGCCTCATGGCCTTCAGCGTGAGTTTGCGGCGCCAGGAGTTCGGCGTGCGCATGGCGGTGGGCGCGCGCCGGCGCAATCTCGTGCAGATGGTCCTGCGCGAGGGCCTGACCCAACTCATCGTCGGGGTGACCGCGGGCCTCGGCATTGCCCTCTCTCTCGGCTTTGCCGTCTCGCGTGTCCTTCAGGCGTCGTTCCGTCTCGACCCCCTTCTCCTCGGCACGATCCTCGCCGTGCTCTCGTTCGCCACGCTTCTCGCACTTCTCATCCCGTTGCGGCGGACGGCACGGCTCTCGCCGATGGAGGCCCTCCGCTACGAATAGGACCGCCCTCGTCTCTCCCTTTCCCGATCCCGGGGAGATCGTCCGACTCCAGCGCCACAACGAGACCCGCGACGAGTGGACCCGTGCCATTCCGTATACAAGTCTGGAATACATCCTCGCCCGCCAGACTGCCTTCGCCGAAGTGGCGGGCTACGACGGCGGCACCGTCAATGTCTCCGACGGGGAGAGGTCGAAATCAATCCCATCCGCCTTCCGCAGCGTTGCTTCCCTGCCAATGCCCCACGCCCTACGCCCCTCGCCCCCCGCCTCTCGCGGCAAAAATCGCCTTCGCCCTCGCCATCGCGGCGCACATGCATCCAATCCCTGCCATGCCTGCCGCCTCCCCCTCACGCCCTTGGAAAGCCATTGCCGCGATGGCCCGCAACCGCGTCATCGGCCATCAGGGCGGCATCCCCTGGGACCTCCCGGAAGACTTCAAATGGGTCAAGCAATGCACCCGTGGCGAGGCCATCGCGATGGGGCGCAAGACCTACGAATCAATGGGTGGTCCGCTGCCCAAGCGTCAGAACATTGTCATTACGCGCTCCGCCACGGAGATCCCCGGCTGCGTCGTCCTGCCCAGCCTCGAGGCGCTCGAGGGGTTCACCGCCGAGGGTGAGGTCTGGATCTTCGGCGGTGCCGAAATCTACCGCCAAGCGATGGACCGCGTCCACACCCTCTACCTCACCCTCGTCAAAATGGAGCCTGCGGGGGATACCTTCTTCCCGCCCTTCGAAGACCAGTTCACCCTCGCCGAAGTCCTCCGCGACACGCCCGAATTCGAGATCCGCCGCTACGAAGCGAAGGGCTGAGTGGCCGTCCCACGAGCACGGTTTCGGGACCCGTGCGCAACCGCTCACGGACGCACCACTTCGTTGGACAATGCGGGGTGGCCTCGGCACTGCGGGCAGAGGAGGGTGATCGCCTCGCCACGTATTTCTTCGCGCTCTTCACGCCATACCCCGCCACCCCGACTGGATCGAACACCGCTACGAAGCGCTCACCAACGATGAGGACGCCCGCGTCTGCAAGGCCATCTCCGACCAGACCTGCCAGGAGGTGCCGGGCAACTTTTCCCGCATCATGGTGGCGCAGACCCTGACGAAGGTGGGCGATCGCCTCGCCAGCCCGAAAACGACGCTTGCCTGGCTCCTCCAGGCGCTCGGTGCGCCGGCCCTCTTTATCGGCCTGATG
>JBKHAU010000421.1:0-2946 GCA_046542725.1 Opitutales bacterium | reverse complement strand
GAGGGCGGCTTGCGGGTCTATGTGCCGGGCGGGGCGCTCTTCGAGCGGGCGGGTCGCCGCGCTGCGGTCTGGGCGCTCGATGACAGCGGCGTGCGGGTCGAACAGCGCAGGCTCGAGCTCGGCAACGCCGGGCGCGACGGCTTCGTCGCGGTGCGGGCCGGCCTGCGGCCGGGCGACCGCGTCGTGCTCCAGCCCTCGGCCGCGCTCCGCGACGGCGCCCGCGTGCGCTATTAACCTTTCTCCGCCAAACACGCATTTCCCGATCCATGTCCACTGACGAACCTTTCATCCTCTGCCGCGAGCTGACGAAACAGTATCGCAAGGGCGCGACCACCGTCACCCCCCTCGAGCAACTCAACCTCGCCGTGCCGCGGGGCGAGTTTCTCGCCCTCATGGGACCCTCGGGCTCGGGCAAGACGACACTGCTGAACTGCCTCGCGGGGGTCGACCAGCCAAGTTCGGGCGAACTCTTCGTCGACGGGCGCAACCTCGTGGAGATGTCTCGCGGCGAACTCACGCGCTGGCGCGGGCGGCACTGCGGCTACCTTTTTCAGCTCTATCACCTCGTGCCTATTCTCACGGCGTTCGAGAACATCGAGTTGCCGCTCCTCCTCGATAAGTCGCTTTCGCGGGCCGACCGGCGGGCGCGGGTGGAGGCGGCGCTCGAGCTCGTTGGGCTGGCAGACCGCAGCCACCATACCCCCTCCGAGCTCTCCGGCGGACAGGAACAGCGCGTGGCCATCGCGCGGGCGATCGTGACCGACCCCGCGCTGCTCGTGGCGGACGAGCCGACGGGTGACCTCGACAGCGTGGCCGCCCGTCAGATCCTCGATCTGCTCCACCGGCTCTCCCGCGAGGAGGGCAAGACGATCGTCATGGTGACACACGATCCCCGCGCGGCGGAGGCCGCCGACCGCTGCCTGCATCTTGAAAAGGGGCGGCTGCTCGAGGCCGCATCGGTGGGAGGAGGCTGGGCATGAGAGCGCTGGGCAACCTCTTCCTTCTCGCCGCCAAGCAGGCTCTTCGCCATCGCATCCGCAGCGTGCTCACGATCGTGGGGGTGGGCGTCGGCATGTTTCTCTACAGTAGTGTGGCGACGATGCAGACCGCCCTCGCCGAGGCCACCGAACTGACCGCCGCTGACACCACGCTCGTCGTTTATCGGGAAAACCGCTTCTGCCCCTCCACTTCGCGCCTCCCCGAGCATTACCTCAGTCAGATCCGACGGCTCGAAGGCGTGGCCGAAGCCATCCCCGTGCAGGTGGCGGTGAACAACTGCGGGGCGAGCCTCGACGTGATCGCCTTTCGCGGAGTCCCTGCCAACAACCTCGAACGCTACAATCCCGATCTCGAAGTGGTCGCCGGCAGTCTCGAGGCATGGGAAGGCCGGGGTGACGGTGCCCTCGTCGGGGAACACTTCGCCGCCCGGCGCAATCTCGAGGCGGGAGATACCTTCGAGGCGGTCGGGGTGCGTGTGGTGGTGAGCGGGATCATCCGTTCGCCGCACCCCCAGGACAACAATGTGGCCTACGTTCATCTGCCGTTTCTGCAGCAGGCGAGCCGGGTGGGCCTCGGCACGGTGACGCAGTTCAACGTGCGGGTGCGGAATGCCTCCTTCCTCGAACCGGTGGCGGCGCAGATCGATGCCCTCTTCGCGGCCGATGCCGCGCCCACCGTGACCCGGCCGGAAAAGGCCTTCTTTGCCCAGACTGCGCAGGACATGATCGAGATGATCGGGTTCACCCGTTGGCTCGCTCTCGGGGCGGTGCTCGGGGTTCTCGGCCTTGTCGCGAACGCCCTCCTGCTCGCCGCGCGCTCCCGCCTGAAAGAGGGCGCCATTCTCCAGACGATCGGCTACCCGCGGCGGGCGATCGGCCTGCTCGTGGTCTTCGAGGGTGGCCTGCTCGGGCTCGTGGGGGGCGCCCTCGGCAGCCTCGGGGCGGCGGCGTTCCTCGGCTGGCGCCGCTTCACCTTCGGCAACGAGGGGCTCACCCTCGCGCTCAGCCCGAGCCTCGGGGTGACGCTGACGGGCATCGCCGTGGCCCTCCTCGTGGCGCTCCTTGCTTCGGCCTGGCCGGCCTACGAGGCCGCGCGCCGTCCCATCGTGCAATCCCTTCGCGACGCCTGAGTGATGTTGCCTCTCTCCTACGCCTACCGCAATCTCTGGCGCGAGCCCGGTCGCCTCGCGCAGAAGGTCGGCGGTTCCTTTCTCGTCCTTTTTCTCATCCTCGCGGCCGGTGCCTTCAACGACGGGATGAGTGGCCTCCTGCGCGCCAGCGGCTCGCCGCACAATGTCATCTTTCTCGGTGCCGGGTCGGAGGAGAGCGTCGAGCGCAGCCAGCTCGCGATGCAGGCCGAAGCGATGATCCAGGCCGGGGTGCGCGGGATCGCGGAGCGCGCCGGGGTGTCCGCAGTGTCGGGCGAAGTTCACTACAACGGGCTCATCGCGGTGCCGGGCGCCAAGCCGGTGCAGGGGCTGACACGCGGCGTCACCTCCCAGGCCTTCGAGGTGCATCGCGAGGTGCGGGTGCTCGAGGGGACCTGGCCGGTCTCAGGCGAGGTTCTCGTCGGCCGGCTCGCGCATCATGTCCTCGGGGTCCCGGCCGGGGCCCTCGAGGTGGGGCGCACGCTTGCCTTCGAGGGGGAGACCTTTCGCATCGCGGGGCGGTTCGACGCCGAGGGCACGGTGATGGAGTCGGAGGTGTGGTTCATTCGCAGCGACCTCATGACCCTCATCCAGCGTGAGACGCTCTCCTGTGTCGTGGTGCGACTGGAGAACCCCGGGGAGGATGCCAAACACGCTGACCTCTTTGCCCGACAGCGCCTCGATCTCGAGCTCACCGCCATCGCGGAGGACGCCTACTACGCGCAGCTGGCCACCTTTTATGGCCCCATTCGGAGCATGACGTGGCTGACTGCAGCGATGGTCGCGGTGGGCGCCGTGAT
>JBKHAU010000004.1:0-16236 GCA_046542725.1 Opitutales bacterium | reverse complement strand
GATTGACGGCGCCAAGCCGGAGGGCGTCGAGACGGAGAGTCTGGTCGATGGCGGGATTGAGCGTGACCGTCAGCAGCATGGCGGGGCGGGCGGAAGGGTGGCCGCGGACTGGAGATCGCGCTAGACAACCCTGCGGGGTAAACGCAATCTCGCAAACCTCATGAAGGTGTACCTCAACGGTCAATTCGTCGATCAGGCGGACGCAAAAATCTCGGTCTTCGACCACGGTTTGCTCTACGGCGACGGGGTCTTCGAAGGGATCCGCCTGTATGACGGCAATGTCTTCATGCTCGACGAGCACATCCGGCGGCTGGAGATGTCGGCCAAGGCCATCCGGCTGAAGTTGCCGTGGACCCATGCCGAACTCTGCGAAGCGGTGTGCGAATCGTGCCGGGTGAACGAGCTCTCGAGCGGCTACATCCGCCAGGTGGTGACGCGCGGCATTGGCTCACTCGGGATCAATCCTTTCACCTGCGAGCGGCCCCAGCACTTCATTATCGCGGACAGCATCGAATTGTATCCGAAGGAGTATTACGAAAAGGGGTTGAAAATCATCACGGCGGCGACGCGCCGGACGAGTCCCGCGGCGATGCCGCCGATGGTGAAGTCGCTCAACTACCTGAACAACATCCTGGCGAAGATGGAGGCGATCTCGGCGGGCTGCCTCGAGGCCGTCATGCTCAACGACGCGGGGCTCGTGGCGGAATGCACCGGGGATAATCTTTTCATTCGAAAGGGAGATCGCTGGTACACGCCGCCGTTTTACGCCGGTGCGCTGCAGGGCATCACCCGGGCGGTGACGATCGACCTGATGGCGGCAAAAGGCTTCCGCCTGATGGAAAAGGACCTCACGCGCTATGAACTGTGGACCTGCGACGAAATGTTTCTCACCGGGACCGCGGCGGAAGTCATACCGGTGGTGGAGATGGACGATCGACCGATTGGAACGGGCGAGGTCGGCGAGCAGACGCGGGAGCTGTTGGGCTCCTTTCGCGAGGTCGTGAAGACGCGGGGCACGCGGATCTGAGCCGGCCGGAGGTTGCCTTGAGGGACTCGAAACGACCGGAGGACCGCACTGCAGAAGCGTGGGCGATCCTTGTCATGGGAGTGTCCGGTTCGGGCAAGTCGACTCTCGCCCGCGCTCTCGCAGAGGACTTGAAGGCCGAGTTTATCGAAGCGGATGAGTTTCACCCGCCCTCGAACAAGGCGAAAATGGCGACCGGCCGCGGCCTCACGGATGCCGATCGAGGCCCTTGGTTGGCGGCTTTGCGGCAGCGTCTGGAAGAGGGGCTGGCGCGAGGGCGCACGCAGGTGCTGGCTTGCAGTGCGCTGAAGGAAGCCTACCGCGCCACCCTCCGCGCGGGGCTGGAGGAACGCTCGCTCCTGGTCTGGCAGAATCCTCCCTACGAGGAGTTGGAGCGACGCCTGAAAGCCCGCCAGGGGCACTTTGCCGGACCGGCGCTACTCGCCTCGCAGTGGCGCGACCTGGAGCCGCCGGAAGGCGCCTTGGAGGTCGGGACGCTCTCGCTGCAGGCGGCACGGAGCCGCGTGTGGGCGGCCCTCCAACGCGGAAGGGAGCAGGCTGGAGGTGGGTCCCGCGTGATCGCGGTTGACTCGGCCGAAGGGCCACCGGACGGTATTAACATCGCAAGGACACCCGATATCCTGGTCGTCGATGACGTGCCGGAAAGTGCCGAGATGGTGAGCCGGCTGCTCGTCCGTCGGCTGGGTTGCCGCACCCATGTGGTCGGCAGTGGGGAGAAGGCGCTCGCGGTCCTCGCGACCCGTTCCATCGACCTCATCCTCCTCGACGTAATGCTGCCCGGGATGGGCGGGTTCAAGCTGTGCGAGCAGCTTCAGGGGGATCCGGAGTGGCGCGACGTGCCGATCATCTTCATCACGGCGCGCACGGACGAGCGTGATGTCCTCCATGGGCTCCAGCTCGGAGCAGTGGACTATGTCGGCAAACCGATCCGTCCAGAGGTGCTCCTGGCGCGGGTGCGGGTGCAGCTCAAGATGCTGGAGAAGGAGCGCCAAGTGCGCGCCAGCAGCGAGCAACGCGCGGGCCTCGTGCATGTGCTCTGCCATGACATCGCCAATCCCATCGCGGCGATTCGGACGTGCCTGCAGTTCACGCGCCAGCGCCCGCCCGAAGCGTGGCCCAACCTGCTGCGGGTGGCCGAGCTGGCGGTGCAGAACGCCGATGGGATGATCGCGATCGTCCGCCAGTCGCTCGCCCTGACCGACGGCAAGACCGCGCTCTCGATCGAGCCCTGCGAACTGGGCGAGCTGGTGGAGGAGTCGCTCACCATCCTCGATGCGCGGCTGGAGGAGAAGGAACTGCGGGTGGAGGTACGGCTCGATGATCTGCCGCGCGTGCGGGTGGACCGTTTTTCCTTCGTGAACTCGGTCCTGAACAACCTCCTCACCAATGCGATCAAGTTTTCGCATCCGCGCAGCGTGGTCCGGGTGTCTGGTGAGGTGCCCCCGGCGGCGCCGGGCATGGTCGAGTTGGTGGTCGAGGACATGGGGATCGGGATGCCGCCCGAGCTGCTCGCCTCGGTCTTCGATTTTTCCAGTGCGACGAGCCGGCCGGGGACCAAGGGCGAGGAGGGCATCGGCTACGGCCTGCCCTTGCTGCGCCAGTATGTGGAAGCGATGGGGGGCACGGTGCAGGCCGCCTCCCTCACGGCCGAGCTGGCGGGTCCCGGGGAGACCCCGGGCACAACGGTGCGCGTGCGCGTGCCGCGCGCCTGAAAAAAGGCTTCGCCGGCGGGTCGTGCGGGGCAGGGCATTCTGCGCTCGCGCAGCGTGCCGTGGAGCCGAGAAGATCGGTCGAGCATGGAGATCGTCTTCCTTGGAACAGGCACCTCGCAGGGAGTGCCGATGATTGCGCACGATGCGCCGGAGCTCGACCTCGAGGATGCCCGCAATTGGCGCACGCGCACGAGCGCGCATGTCACGATGGGCGGGCATCAGGTGCAGATCGACGCCGCGCCGGAGTTTCGCCTCCAGTGCATTCGCAACGACCTGCGCTGGATCGACACCTTCATCCTCACCCATGGCCACGCCGACCACCTTCTCGGGATGGACGACCTGCGGCGCTTCATCGACCTGCGTGGAGGTGAGGCCCTCCCGGTCTACAGCACGGAGGAGGGGATGGATCGGGTGCGGACGGTTTATCCCTATGCGATTCACGCACGGCCGCTGGCCAAGGGGTATCCGGCCTTTGCCTTGCATGAGATGCCGGAGCGGCTCGAGGTGCCGGGCGGAGTGATCGACAGTTGCCGCCTTCCGCATGGACATGTGGAGGTGCTCGGACTCGTTTTCACCGAGACCGCGACGGGGCGCCGTCTGGCCTATTTTACGGACTGCAAGCGCCTGACCGACCGGGCCCGTGAGCTGGCCCGGGGGGCCGACGTCGTCGTGCTCGACGCCTTGCGCCCGCACGAGCACCACAGCCACATGAGCGTGGACGAGGCCATTGCGGCGGCGAAGGAACTGCGCGCGGCGCGGACCTTTTTCACCCACATGACCTTCATGATCGACCATGCGCGCGACGGCGCGCGGCTCCCGCCGGGCATGGCTTTTGCGCACGACGGGCTTCGCGTGGAGGTGTAGGCACGGGGGTCGGACGCCTGCCGTCGCTGTAACCTCCCCTCGGCCTTGCGCGAAGGAGAAGGCACGATCCACTCCTCTGCCATGCGCTCATCCCCTTCCCGTTTTATTGTGCTCCTCCTCTCGGTGACCTGCGCGGTGTCCATCCTGCCGGCCGCACCGTCGGTCAGCGAAGCGGTTCCGGCGGAGAGCCGCTGGGCCGTACAGGTCGACCTCGACGCCCTGCGCGCGGGTCCGTTTGGACGCTACCTGCTCGACGATGTGCTCATCCAGCGCCTGCCGCAAAGGGCTGAAGGGCTCACCCTCGACTACGCCGCGATGGCCGATCTGGTCGCACGCGTGACGCTTTTTGGCGACGAACTCGGGCTCGATCCGAATGGGCTCACTGAGGCTGGGGTGGCGCTCATCGAAGGCAAACCGGGTCTCTCCGCTTTGGTCGATGGGGTGGTGGCCTTCCAGATCGTGCAGGGCGCGGTGACAGTCGTGCAGGCGGAGCCGTGGCGGGTCGTGCGCCTCCAAAACGGTGTGCTCGTGGCCTCGCTGGGCGACGATCGAATGGGCGTGGCGAACGCCTTGCCCCTCCTCGAGCGCGCCGTTGCGACCCTTCGCGGGGAACACCCCAACCTGGCCGAAACCGGGCGCCTCGCGGCGTATCCCGTGCCTTCGGAGCCGACGGCGGTGGTGGCGATCGCGGACGGGTTGGGCGAGCTCGTGGGACTGCCGCCGCAGGCTCGCGTCTTTCAGCTGACGGAAGGCTTTCTGCTCCAGGCGGGGGAGCGCGCGGGCGCCCTTCAATTTGCTGGCGCACTGCAGACCCGTTCGCCCGATAACGCCCGCCTCGTAGGACAGATCCTGCAGGGGTTGCTGGCCTTCTCAGCCCTCGCCCGGGTAGATGATCTGTCCCTCGGAGAACTCGTCCGCAACACCTCGGTGGAGACGGCCGGGGCCAGCGTGAGGCTGCGTTCGTCGCTTCCCGTGGAACCGCTCAAGGGGCTGATCGACGCGGCCCTGCCGCCCGTCCAGCGGGCCCGCGATGCGACCGGCGGTGAACGTCTCGCGCTCACCGTGATGGGGAGCAGTCTCGATCGCTCGGTCGCCCCCCGAAACCTGCTCGACGGCGATCCGGCGACGGTCTGGCGCACTCGCGAACGCACCATGGAGGCGTCGCTCGTCCTCGAGGAGGTGGTGACTGCCAAATCGTTTGCGGTCGATTGGGTGGCAGGGGTGGCGAGCGGCCTGCGCTTCACCCTGAGCACCTCGTTGGATGGCGAGCAATGGGGGCGCAGCATCGTCTGGGTGGGGGAGGGCCGCCCGCCCGAGAGCATCGCCCTGAGCCCGACGGAAGCCCGATTTCTGCGTCTCGAACTCTCGCAGGAAGGAAACGCCCCGCTCGGCATCGCCGACCTTCGGCTCAATGGGCGGCCGCCCGCCGTGGCCTCGATCGAGGCCAGCACGGAGCTGGCTCACGATCCCGCCAACCTCGTCGATGACCGGCCGGCGACGACCTTCGCCGGCCTCGGGGAGCCGGTCACGGTGGACCTGCGTCTGGAGGAGGCGGCGCGCCTTCAGGAGATCGGTTTCTTCTGGGCGGAAGACGGGAATCGCCGGGTGGAGGTGCATGCTTCGCGCGACGGCGTGGAGTGGACCCGCATCCTGGCCCTTTCCCAGCCGGTCGCGGGTGGCGCCCTCCGGCGTTTCAACAGCACCGACATCGAGGCCCGCTTCCTGCGTCTGATCGGGCCCGAGCCCGCCGCCTGGGGCCGCCTTGCCGAGGTGCGAGTCTACGGCGTGAAGCCGTGAGCACGCCCTTTGGTCCCTTCGCAAATGCAGCTCGCCGCCCCTCATGCACCGGCTCACTCTAACTGCCATGGATCTGCCTCTGCCCGCGTCGATGCCGCCTAGGGAGCGGAGCGCAGGGGCGGCTCCGGACGAGGCCCTGGCGGTGGCCTTCGGGGAGCTGGCGACCGATTACTATGAGCGGGTCTTCCAGTTTCTGGCGCGGCAGGTGCGGCAGCGGCACGAGGCGGAAGACCTCACCCAGCGCACCTTCATCCGCGCCTTCCGGGCCTTTCCCCGCTTCGACCGCGCGCGTCCCTTTGCGCCTTGGATCTTCACCATCGCGCGACGCGAGCTGATCGACTACTACCGCCGCCTTCGGCCGGAGACGGCGGAACTCGAGGAAGCCCATGCGGTCTCGCGCGCGGCGCCGGACCGGGCGGCGGAGCAGGAGGACGCGGCCGCGCGGGTCTGGGAGCTGGCCGAGGCGCTGCCGCCAAAGCAGCGGCAGGCCCTCCTCCTGCACTACGGCGAAGGCTTTTCCCTGCCGGAAGTGGCCGCGATCATGAACCTCACTCACGTCCACGCCAAGGTGCTCGTTTTTCGGGCCCGTCAGCGACTGCGCAGGGCATGGGGCGAGGAAACCCGGGAGATGGACCGATGAAGCATCTGGACAAGGAGGACGAAGTCTTTGCGCGAGCCCTCCGGGCGGGGCCGCCCCGCGTCAAGTTGCCCGATGCCTTTGCCCAGCGGGTGGAAAACGCCTGGCGCCGCGCCGGGCCGGCGGAGGCGAAGGAGGCATCCTCCACGAGCGGTGGTCGCCTCATTGGGTGGAGCGGAGGCATTGTCGCGCTCGCGGCGCTCGGGCTGGCCGTCGGTTGGCTGCTGTGGGAGCGCTCGCCCGCACCGGAAGGCATCACAGCGCCAAGCCCGCCTGCCCCGGTCGCACACGCAGCGGGGGCGGGGCGCGAGATCCTGCTCGTGGAGACGGGGGGCGCCCTTCCCCCGCCCGCGCCGGACACCACTCCGCCGGCGGAGCGCAGGTTGCGCGAATGGTCTGCCGCGCTCGAGGCGCCTTACGAGGAAGAGGCGCGGCTGATCGCGGCGGATGCCGCGCGAGCGCTGCGCTTGATCGCGGCAAGCGTGCTGCCGGAGGCGGAGGTGCGAGCCCTCGAGGCGCGGGGGTGGCTGCCGGTCGAGGAGGCGCTTGCTTCGCCGAGTTGAGGCCGTGGAGGGGGCGTTTCCACGCAGCCCCGCTCAGGTGGCTTCGGCGAACTGCGCGACCTTTTCCTCGGTGAAGTTGCCCATGCGGCGGTATTTTGCGTAACGCTGCTCGAGCCGTTCTTCGCGGGAAAGCGCGCGCAGTTCGTCGAGGTGGGTGCGCAGGGCCTGGCGGAGGGAGGAAGAGGCGGCCTCGAGGTCGCGGTGGGCACCGCCCAAGGGTTCGTCCACGACGGCGTCGGCGACCCGCTGTTCGAGCAGTTCGCGGGCACCGAGGCGCAGGGCATTGGCCGCTGTTTCGGCGTATTTGCGGTCGCGCCAGAGGATGGCGGCGCAGCCCTCCGGGGGGATGACCGAATAGTAGGCGTGCTCCTGCACGAGGAGACGGTCGACGACGGCGATGCCGAGGGCCCCGCCACTGCCGCCTTCTCCGATGATGGCACCGACCACGGGCACGCCGAGCAGGGTCATCTCGCGCAGGTTGCGGGCAATGGCCTCGCTCACATGGCGTTCTTCCGACCCGACCCCGGCGTAGGCCGCCTTGGTGTCGATAAAGCAGATGATTGGCAGATTGAATTTCTCCGCCAGTTTCATCAGGCGCAGGGCCTTGCGGTAGCCCTCGGGGTGGGGCATGCCGAAATTGCGGCGGAGGTTTTCCTTCACATCGCGGCCCTTCTGCTGGGCGATGATCATGACCGGCCGGCCGTCGAACAAAGCGGTCCCCCCGATCAGCGCCTGGTCGTCGCCGTAGACGCGGTCCCCGTGCAGTTCCTGAAAGTCCTCGAAGATCGCAGCGATGTAGTCGAGCGAGTAGGGACGCCGGGGATGGCGTGCGAGGTGCACCCGCTGCCAGGGGCTGAGGTTGGTATAGATCTCCCGTTTGGTCTTCTCGATGCGCTGTTCGATGGAGGCAATTTCGCTCGAGACATCGAACTTGTGCTCATCGGAGGTGGCGCGCAGGGCTTCGAGCTGACGCTGGAGGTCGCGCAGTGGCCGCTCGAACTCGAGAATGAACTCCGGTGTTTCGTTCGCCATGGGAAGGGAAAACGCTCAAGGCAACGCCTGAGCCCGGGTAGCGTCGAGGCAAAAGTCGTCGGCGGCGCTCAGGCCTCGTCGGGATCGCTCTTCAGTTCGACCTTCCAGCCCTTGATCCGCGCCTGGGCGCCGAAGTGTTCGGCACGTTCCTTGTCGCCACGCTCCATCCAGATGCGGGAGAGGCTGGTGTTGGCATGCACGTCATCGGGGTCGAGGGCGAGGGCGCGCTCTGCGGCCTCGAGGGCAGCATCGAGATCGCGCTGGTCGAAGTGGATCTCCGCCTTGGCGAGCCAGCCGGCAAAGCTTTCCGGGGCGGCGGCGAGGGCGTCCGCGAGGAGGGCCAGGGCCGTCTCGTGGTTGCCGAGGGTGAACTCGAAGGTGGCCTCATCCACCAGTTCCTGCGGGTCGCGTTCGGGCATGGGAGGGGAAGATGGAGGGGGTTTGGGTCGGGCGCAAGAGGAGGGGGCAGGCGGTGTTTGGGCCCGGGAGGCGCTTGAAGCGAGTTCACCCTTGCGGCCGCACCTCCGAGGCGCAGAAAGGCGTCGATGCTGCCGAACCACTTCAAGCGCCCCTCGGCGCAGCGTGTGAATGCCTTTTGCGAGATTCGCCATTCGCCCATCCATGGTCGCGGTATGTTCACGCGCCGGTCGGTGCGCAAAGGGACGAAGCTGATCCAGTATCGGGGCGAACTCATCGACAAGGACGAGTCCAACCGCCGGGGCCTCGAACTCTTCGAGAAGGCCAAGCGCACGGGCGGCGCTTCGGTCTACATCTTCGATCTCAACGAGACGCATGATCTCGATGGGAACAAGGAGTGGAATCCGGCTCGTCTCATCAATCACTCCTGCGAGCCCAATGCCGAGATGGTGGACGAGGACGGTGAGCTCTTCCTCTATTCCCTTCGCCCTTTGCGCAAGGGCGAGGAGATCGCCTTCGACTACGGCTACGACATCGCGCATTTTCTCGAGCACCCCTGCCGCTGCGGCACGCCTTCCTGCGTGGGCTATATCGTCTCCCGCTCGCAGTGGCCGCGCCTGCGCAAGCTGATCAGAAAGAAGCAGGCCGATTGGCCTGCTTCTCGAGAGGACAGAGACTGAACAACGAGATAAGGAAAAGGTCGCGCGATCCGCGCCTACCGCCCGCGTCGGCGGAGGGCAAGCGTGCCCAGTGAGACCAGCCCCACGAGCAGCGCCGCGGCGCCCGGCTCGGGGATGACCGCGATGCCGGGATCGTAGAGATACTGCAGGGTGGCGTGGCCGCCTTGGAGAGTGACCGTGACTTCGATATCGACATTGGCCGAAGGCAGGTTGGCGACGGTCAGGTCGGAGCCGAAAATGTCGAAATAGAGGAAGGCTTCGAGCACGTCGACGGATCCGGTCCCGACAAAGTCGGAGAGCTGGATGGCCTCGTCGGCCGGGGAGAGTGAGCCGGTCGCCCGCTCAGGGCCGAAGCTTTCTTCCCCGTAGTCGTCGACGTAGTCGAGGTAGGCGTACTCTTCATCCTCGTAGGTCCACCAGTCGACCGGTTCATCGAACGTTCCGAGGCTGGGAAACCCGTAGGACCCTCCGGCCGCCAAGAGGGCGGTCGTCGGACTGGTATTGTAGACGAGGCCCGCGTGTAGCCCGCTGGAAAAGGCTTCGAAGAAGACGTCGAAGGTCTCCCCTGAGGGCGGCACGTCGTCACCCTCGGCCCACGCATAGAGGGCGATCTGAAAGGTGCCGGAGAGCTCGACGCCGAGTCGCACTTCGGTGAGCGTGCCGAGGGCGGGGTCGAAGCGGGCAAACCCCTCCAGAGCCGTGCTGCTCCAACCGGAAATACCGTCCTCGACGGTGGCGAAATCGCCGGTCGAGAGCTCGGGAAAGCTGACGGTCTGGAGTGGTGTGAGGGCTGCCTGGGCGAAGGGAGCGGCGAGGAGCAGCAGGAAGGAGGAGCGACAGAGAGGCATGGCGAGATCGAACTGAAGCAAACCGGACAAGAGAACGGTTCGAGAGGTAAGACACTTTGGAGACGGAAGGCGATGCGCGGCGTATCCGCCATTTGGCGGAGGAAGTGACTGCGGTCCATTTCGCTCGCTTCGTCGGGCTCCGCCACCTTGAACCGGGCCATGCGAATCGTGAGCTGGAACGTGAACGGCCTGCGCGCCGTTATCGGCAAGGGCTTCGGCGACCTCATCGGGCGCGGTGATCTCGACGTGCTCTGTCTGCAGGAGACGAAGGCGCGGCCCGAGCAGGTGAACTTCGACTGGCCGGAGGGCTACCAGGTCTTCTGGAACCCGGCCGAGCGGGCGGGCTACTCGGGCACGCTCGTGGCCTCCCGGGTGGCGCCCCGCCAGGTGATCAACGGGATCGGCGAGCCCGAGGGCGACCTCGAGGGCCGCGCCGTGACGCTCGAGTTCGACGCCTTTTACCTCGTCAACGTCTACACTCCCAACTCGGGCAACGGCTTGCGGCGGCTCGACTACCGCACCCGAACCTGGGACGCGCGCTTTCGTGCCTACTGCCGCCACTTGGCCGCGGAGAAGCCGGTGGTCTTCTGTGGGGACCTCAACGTCGCGCACGAGGAGATCGACCTGCGCAACCCCAAGACCAACCGCAAGAACGCGGGCTTCACGGACGAGGAGCGAGCGGCCTTTGCGGCGCACCTCCAGACGGGGTTCGTGGACAGTTTTCGCCACCTCCATCCGGACGAGCCGGACCACTACAGCTGGTGGAGCTACCGGATGAATGCCCGTGCCCGCAACGTGGGCTGGAGAATCGACTATGTCTGCCTCTCCGAGAGCCTTGTCCCGGCCCTGCGCGATGCCTTTATCTGGCCCGACGTGATGGGCAGCGACCACTGCCCGGTGGGCATCGACCTCGAGGTCTGAGGGCGGGAGCTTCGGCCCTTCAGCTCTGCGCGAGTTCCCGGGAGCGTGCGGTGGCGGCGAGCACGGTCTCGCGCAGGGTCGCACGAAAGCCGCGCTGCTCCATGACGGCGAGACCGGCGAGGGTGGTACCGCCCGGGGAGCTGACCCAGTCGCGGTGTTGCTCGGGCGTCTCGGGGACTTCGTGGAGCAGTTCGCTGGCGCCGCGGGCGGTCTCGAGGGCGAGGATGTAGGCCACCTCCGGATCGAGTCCGGCGGCAATCCCGCCATCGCGCAGGGCAGCGACAAACTCAAAGAGATAGGCCGGCCCGCTTCCGCTCACCCCGGTGACGGCGTCGAGTTGCGCTTCCTCCACCGCAAGGAGGCGGCCGAGGGCTCCCAGGATGGCCTCGGCCCGCTCGCGATCGAGGGGCGAGAGTCCGCGGCGGGCGGCGTAGGCGGTGACGCCCTGGCCGATCATGCCGGGCGTGTTGGGCATGGCGCGGATGAGGTTGCGTGCCTCCGGAAAGCGTTCGGCAAGGCGCGCCAGCGGGGTGCCGGCGAGGATCGAGACGATGAGCTTGCCGGCCGTCGCCTCGGCGAGTTCGGGCGGAAGTTGGGCGAGTTGCTGAGGCTTGATGGCGAGGACGAGGATGTCGGCTCGCGCCGCGACCGCCGCGGGGTCGGGCAGGAAATCGATGCCGAAGCGCTCGGCGGCCGCTTCGCCCGTGCCGTCGGCCGCGCTCGTGCAGGCGATCTGGGGGGCGGGGACGATACCGCGCTCGACGAGGCCCTTGATCATGGCCTGAGCCATGCGGCCAGCGCCGATGAAACCGAGTTGGAGGGGGTCAGACATGCGCACGGTTCTAGCGCCGGTCCTGCGCCTGGCAGCAATTTTCTCGAGAGGAGGACAGTGCTGCGCGCGAGCGGCGGCGGTCCCCCCAAGACGCCTCGGCTAACCGCCAAAGGCGCGCGCGCGGACTTGGCTTGCGAGGGACGCCGAGGCACCGGGCTCCGCTTCGCTGCCGAGCGGATGGAAGACCGAGGCGCAGGTCCCGCCGCCAGGACGGAGAGCGAGGTGGATGTCCCCGCCGAGAGTGCGGACGCTGTGCCGCGAGATGGTCAGGCCCATGCCGCGCCCGACCGCGGGATCGGTCGTGACAAAGGGGTCAAAGACGCT
Source organism: Opitutales bacterium (assembly GCA_046542725.1). Lineage (GTDB taxonomy): Bacteria > Verrucomicrobiota > Verrucomicrobiia > Opitutales > Oceanipulchritudinaceae > CAWVVV01. The sequence goes on along the minus strand of JBKHAU010000004.1, from coordinate 4,564 downwards.
CTCCAGCATGTCTTCCGCGATTCCGCAGCCCTCGTCGAGGACCCGCAGGATGACGGCGGAATGACTGACGTACTCACCCAGCTCGACCTCGACCGTGAGGGGGCGATGGTCGGGCACGGTGTCGAGGCGCTCGTAGCTTTCCCAGGCGTTGGTCAGGAGCCGCACAAGGACGCTCTCCAGCATCTCGGGATTGGTCTCGAAATCGATGTCCTTGCCGTTGAAGACGAGCTTCACTTCCGCCTCTTGGCCGAGCTCATGGGAGAAGCGCTCGATCGCATTTTCGATCATCACCTCGAGGCTGTGAGTCGATTTTCGGACGTTTTCAAACTCCGCCACGAGGGTGAGCTGGCGCACGATTTCGACCATGCGTTTGACCCCGTTTTCGAGCTGGTCCGAGCTGCGCTTGAGGCGGTCGGGCGAGTCGAGCGAGTTTCGCATGAGGTCGAGGTAACCGACAATCACGCCGAGCAGATTGTTCAGGTTGTGTGCGATCCCTTCGACGACATGGCCCACCGCGGCCTGCTTGCGCATCTCCGCGAGGCGGCTGTTGAGCTCGAGGTTTTCGCGATGGTTTTGCTGGATGCGCAACTGCGTGTTCACCCGCGCAATCGTCTCGTCGAGGTCGATCGGTTTGGTGATGTAGTCCGAGGCGCCGGTGCCAAGGCCCTTCAGCTTGCCCTCGCGCGAGGTCTTGGCGGTGATGAAGATGATCGGGATGTCCTTCGTCTGCGGGCTCTCCTTCAGCCGGCGGCAAACCTCGAAGCCGTCGACTTCGGGCATCATGATATCGAGCAGGACGATGTCCGGCTTTTGCTCGGTGGCGATCTCGATGGCCTGCTCCCCGCGAAAAGCGGAAAGCACGATCATGCCCACGCGCTCCAGCTTGCGCTGGAGCAACTTGACGTTCACGGGCTGGTCATCGACGACGAGGACTTTGGGACGTGCTTTCACGGAGACGCGAGGGCGGTGCGTTGCTGATACGCTTTCAGGGTGTTGGCCATGAGGAGGGCAACGGTCATGAGACCGACGCCGCCGGGCACCGGTGTGATAGAGGATGTTTTGGGGGCGACGGCGTCGAAATCGACGTCCCCGACCACGCGATATCCTTTGGCGGTATCAGGTGCTTCGACACGATTGATGCCAACATCGACCACCACGGCTCCGTCTTTAACCATATCGGCGGTGACGAAATGGGGCCTGCCGATGGCGGCGATGAGGATATCCGCCTGTCGTGTGATGGAGGGGAGGTCCTGCGTCCGGGAGTGGCAGACGGTCACCGTGGCATTGGCGAAGGCAGCCTTGCGCATGAAAAGCAGGCCGGCGGGCTTGCCCACGATAAGGCTGCGGCCGAGGACGACGACATGTTTGCCCGCCGTCTCGATCTTCATGCGGCGGATCATTTCCACGATGCCGGCGGGAGTGCAGGCGACAAAGCCCCGCGGGTCCTCCTGCACGAGGCGTCCGAGGTTGGCACTGTGGAAGCCGTCGACGTCCTTCGCGGGATCGACCCGGTTGAAGGTCTCGCGCTCGTCGATGTGCGCGGGGAGGGGCGCCTGGACGAGGATGCCGTCCACCGCCGGATCGGCATTGAGGGCATCGATCTCCGCAAAGAGCGCTTCCTGCGTGATGTCCTCGGGAAAGACCTTCAGCTCGCTGCGGATCCCCACTTCCTGTGCTCGCCGTTCCTTCGTGCGCACATAGTAGACCGAGGCGGGGTCTTCGCCGACGCGGATGAAGGTGACTCCCGGGGGGCGCCCGGTGAGTTGCGCGACGGTCTCCTTGACCTCGCGAAAAATCTCTGCGGAGAGCTGCTTGCCATCAATGAGCTGCATAAGGGGCACTGTTAAAACGCCGGTCTAACCGTGCGCCCAGCCAAAATCATCGTGTCCGAGCCTTCGCGCTGCCGCCACTCGCCGTAGACGAACACCTCGGTGTCGAGCATCTGGGGAAGAGGGCGGGCAAGGACGGCGCCCTCGAGATCGAGCCAGGCGATGCGGTTGCCCTGTGCGTCGCGCAGGACATAGGGGTGGGGCGGGGAGAAAAAGAGCAGGCGTCGGCCGGCCGACTGCAGGCTGCCCCGCAGAGTGATCGAAGTATCCGGGACGGAGGGCTCCAGGCGCGGCGGAAGGGGGGCGGGCGGGGGCGTATCGACGGCTGCCTCTGCCTCCATGTCATCGGCTGGTGGGCGCGCCTCATCGGCGGGGGCGACGATCTCTTTCACCTGACCCGCTTCGCGCGCCGGCGAAGCCGTGGCGGGCAGGTAGACCCTCGTTGTTCCCGCGAAACGGATCCGACGGTAGCCGTCTTCCTCGGCCACTATTTCGAGATCGGCCGGAGGCTGTCGGGCGGAGAGGGTGGCAATGAGGGGGGCATCCTCCTGCGCCGCGGCGAGCACCGGGGCGCTGTCGCTGAAGGCACCCTCGGGGGTGATTTCGTCGACGCGGACGTAGCCGGTGAGGAGGCCTTCGTAGGTTGCCATGGCCCAACCCTCGACTTCTTCCACGGGTTGTGGGGTGCCGAGGGCGGATGGATCGGTCAGCTCGGCGATGACCGGAGCGGAGCTGTCCGGCGCCGCGTAGAGCGGGTTGGCCGCGCTCGCCGACAAAGCGCCGAGGGAAGCACCCAAAGAGAGAGAGAGGAACGAACGGAGCAGCATATTCATGCCAAAGTAAGAAAATGCCGCCGCCTTGCACGTGGCTCAATCGAATAATCGCCCAATTTCCTCCTCCTGAAGCACCCGCACGCGTCCTTTGCTCAGGCCGCGCAGCTCGAGCCGGCCAATCTGGAAGCGGACAAGACGGTTCACCCCGTATCCGCAGGCAAAGAGGAGACGGCGGATCTCCCGCTTCTTGCCGTGCTGCATGTGGAGCTCGAGCTGCCGGCGCTCCTTCCCCCGGGTGAGGGGGATGACTTTTTCCACCTTGAGCCGCTCGCCCTCCCACGAGATGCCGTCGAGCAGCCGCCGGGTGTGCTTCTCGTCGTAGTCGCGATCAAGCGTGACACGGTAGCGCTTGGTCACGCGGTGCGAGGGGTGGGTGAGCTTTTGCGTGAGCGCCCCGTCGTTGGTCAGGATGAGGAGGCCTTCACTCTCCTTGTCGAGGCGCCCGGCGCAGAAGAGCCGCTCCTTCGCGAAGGAGGGCGGAAGGAGGGTGAAGATCGTCTTCTTCTCATGCGGGTCGCGGTTGCTGCAGAGGTAGCCGGGCGGCTTGTGCATGGCGAGGACGAGCGTCTTCAGGCCCCGGCTGGCGCGCACCAGCTTGCCGTCGAGGCGGACCTCGTCCTCCCCGGGGGTGACCTTGGCGCCCAGGCGGGCGGGTTGGCCGTTGATCGTCAGACGCCCTTCTTCGATGAGGACCTCGGCCTGTCGACGGGAGGCCAATCCCTGTTCGGCGACAAATTTCTGCAGGCGCACCGGTTCGCTCTTCATGCGCCCACCGTGCGTCCGGCTCACCGCGGAGCAAGGCGGAAGCGTGGCGGAAGCGAAGCGAAGATCCGGAGCGCCCGTCGGCACAGGGCGCGGCCGCCCCTGTCAAAAACCGCTGAAACCCCTCTGGGGGCCCAGTGTCGTTGGGATTTCGCAAATTCTAAATCAATCCTTGGGAACTTCCCCGGGGCGCTGCCGGGGTTCTTCCATCATTTTGAAGGTCAATACTTTGGAAACCTGAGCTGGCGACGATCTGTAGGCCTTTCACCCACCAGATCAGCAACCACATGCAGTCCTTCAGTTTCCTTCGAGTCGTTCGACGACCGCTTTTTTCATGCCTCGCCGGCGCCCTCTTGGCCTCGCTGGCCGGCGCCGCCAGCCAGCCTGTCGGCGTCTTTCCCATCCCGCTGCACGGCAGCGCCGATACCTATATCAGCATCCCGCTCGAGCGGGGGCCGCTCGCCATCGCGCCGGTCCTGAGTGCGCAGGATGCGCGGATCACGCTGCCGTCGGGGGCCGTCCGCACCCTCGAGGAAGCGCCTCTCGGCACCTACCACTACGTCGTCTTCCGCTCCGGCGCGCTGGCGGGCCATTGCGAGGGCTGCGAGCGCCAGTGCGAGTTCAAGTCCTCCGCCACCGGCGCGCGCGACATGAACGTGTGCCGCGAGCGCGCCGAGACGCTGGCGCGCCGCGTCGCCAAGATGGTGCGCCTGCGCCGCACCGAGCGCGCCAAGCGGCGCGTCGCGATCACGCTGTTCAACTTCCCGCCGAACGCCGGCGCGACCGGCACCGCGGCGTTCCTGTCGGTGTTCGAGTCGCTCCACCGCACCCTCGGCGCGCTGCAGGCCGCGGGCTATGACGTCGAGGTCCCCCAGAGCGTGGACGCGCTGCGCGACCGCGTGCTCGGCGGCAACGCCGAGATGCTGGGGCAGGACGCCAACGTCCACGCCCGCGTCTCGGCCGAGACCCATGTCCGCCGCGAGCGCTGGCTGCGCCAGATCGAGGCCGCCTGGGGCCCCGCGCCCGGCCGCGCGCTGTCGGACGGGCGCGACATCTTCATCCTCGGCGAGCGCTTCGGCAACGTGTTCGTCGGCGTGCAGCCGAGCTTCGGCTACGAGGGCGACCCGATGCGGCTGCTGT
>JBKHAU010000420.1:0-2951 GCA_046542725.1 Opitutales bacterium | reverse complement strand
CCAGCACCAGGCGACGGTGCCCGGCGCGACCGACAAGATCCTTGCCGATGACCGAGTCGTCGTTATCACTAGGGAGGAGAATATCCGCGATCTCTTGCGGCTCCTCCGAAAACATTAAAGACCCCCCTCACCATGGTTTCTGACCCCTCCAGCTCCACCCCGCCGACACCCCCTCCAGCCGACCCGATGAATGAACCAGAGGGCGCCATCCCGCCCTCCGATGCGCGCAACTTCGCCATGTTTTGCCACCTCTCGAGCCTCGTCGGCTACATCGGCATCCCTTTTGGCAACGTCCTCGGCCCGCTCATTCTCTGGCTCATCAAAAAGGACCAGATGCCCTTCGTCGACGACCAGGGCAAGGAGGCGCTCAACTTCAACATCACGGTGGCGATCGCCGGCATCATCTGCTTCCTGCTCGTCTTCGTCGTGATCGGCATTCCGCTGCTCGTGGTTCTCGTGCTCGCCCATCTGGTCTTCACCATCATCGCCGCGATCAAGACAAGTGGAGGCGTTGCCTACCGCTACCCCCTGACGCTTCGTCTGATCAAGTAGGGTAGGCGCGCCGCGAGGCGCTCCCCGGCCTCGCCGCGTCGCATGAACTACCAACTCGTCTACAAGCTGCAGGCGATCATCCTCGGCGCGCTCACCGTCGGCTTTGGCGGGAGCGCGCTCATCGCTGCCACCCTCGACGATCCCACGCGGCACCCCGAGGCCCTCGCCGGTTTCCTCGTCAGCGCGCTCGTCTCGGCCAGCGTCGGCATCGCCCTCTTTTTTCTCGGACGGGGCGCCTCGAACGCCATCTTCCGACGCGAGGCGCTCGCCGTCATCGGTATTGGCTGGATCAGTGCAAGTCTCTTCGGCGCCCTGCCCTACTACCTCATCCTGCCGGAGGTGGACTTCGCGGCGGCGCTCTTCGAGTCGACTTCGGGCTTCACCACGACGGGGGCCTCGGTCCTCTCCGATCTCGAGCGGCTGCCCCGCAGCATCCTCTTCTGGCGGTCGATCTCACAGTGGATCGGGGGGCTTGGGGTCATTGTGCTTTTTGTCGCGGTGCTCTCGTTCCTCGGGGCGGGGGCCAAGGTCCTCTTTTCGCGCGAGTCCAGCGCGCAGGCGACAGAGCTCGACACGGCGCGGGTGCAGCGCGGCATCTTTCGCCTCATGCTGCTCTATTTTGGGCTCTCGGCGGCTTGCATGGGTGCGCTCATGCTCTGCGGCCTGGACTGGTTTGACGCCCTCGCCCACACCTTCACGACGATCAGCACGGGAGGGTTCAGCACCCGCTCCGGGAGCATCGCTGATTTTGCCAACCCAACCCTCGAGTGGGTCATCATCATCTTCATGATCATTGGGGGAACGAGTTTCATCCCCATGCTGCGCTTTCTCCGTGGGCAGTGGAGCGCGCTGGGGAAGTCGACCGAGATCAAGGCCTATTTGCTGCTCCTGCTCCTCGCCTCCACGACCGTCACGCTCATCCACTTCTTCGCCGGCCACACCTTCACCAGCATCGAAGAGACGATCCGCGCCAGCACCTTTCAAGTGGTGAGCATCATGACCACCTCGGGCTTTGCCACCGAGGATTTCGATACCTGGGTGCCCAGCACGCACACCATCCTGCTTTTTCTCATGGCCATCGGCGGCTGCTCGGGCTCGACCTCCGGGGGGGCCAAAGTGATCCGCTTCGTCATCGCCGCGAAGATCGCCCTGCAACACCTCGAGCGAGCCTACCGCGCCCATGTCATCCGCCCTCTTCGGGTGAACCGCGAGCCGCTCGATCGCGACGGCCAGGAAGCCATCCTCGTCTTTTTTGTCATGCTCGGCCTGATCACCATCTTCGGCCTTCTCGGGGTCGTCCTGATGGAACCCAACCTCAGCCTCGAGGGCGGGCTTTCAGCCGGCTATGCCTGCTTTTTCAACATCGGTCCCGGCCTCGCCGAGGTTGGACCGGCGCAGACCTTCGGCTTTCTGGGAGATGGCACTCACGTCCTCCTCTCGCTTCTCATGATCCTGGGGCGCGTGGAGCTGTTTGCCGTGCTTGTCCTCTTCCTGCCGGCCTTTTGGAAGCGGTATTGAGGCCCGAGGCTTCAGGCGAACGGCCTGAGAGCGGTCAGGTCAGCGCTTTGCCCGCCTCGAGCGGAGGCATCTGGACCAAGCCGTCAATCGTCGCCGTCGTCGCCGATGGCTTCGACGGGGCAGCCTTCGAGCGCTTCCATGCAGAGGTCGATGTCCTCCTGGCTGCTGGGCTGCTTGTAGACAAAGGAATATCCGCCATCGTCGTTGCGCTGAAAGAAATCGGGCGCGGTCTCACGGCACAGGTCGCAGTCGATGCACTGTTCATCGACGTAAAACTTGCCGGCGACGTTCTCTGGCCACTTGTCGTCTTTGTCTGCCATAATCGCGCAACTTCGAAACTTGACCCCGCCAAGTCAAGGCGGATTGGGACTCCGTGGTCGGAAGCACCGTCGCCTTGCCATTGGCCCGGAGGTGCCCACGCTGGGGGTGTTTCATGAGCATTTACAGCCGCCCCTACATGCGCGAGGACTACGGCTCCCCCGGGGGACGGAGCTACAACGCGGTGCTCTACCTCGTGGTCGGGCTCTGCATCCTCTTTGCGATCCAGATGGTGACCGGAGGCCAGCGTGGCTTCGGCCCCGTCGAGCAATCGCTCGCGCTGAGCATGGAGAACCTCAAGCGCCTCTTCCTGCACACCCTCGTCACCTACGGGTATCTGCACAATACCGCACCGGGCCTGCCGTGGCATCTCATCATCAACTGCTTCTTCCTCTACATGTTCGGCCGGCACATCCAGGACGAACTGGGGCCGACCCGCTTTCTGGAGTTTTTTCATTTCACCGTCCTGGCGGGCGGGATCGTGGCGGCGCTGGTCTCGCTGGCGGTCCCCTTTCGCATCGTCATCGGGGCGTCGGCCGGAGTCTCGGGGGTGCTCGCCCTCT
>JBKHAU010000419.1:0-2958 GCA_046542725.1 Opitutales bacterium | reverse complement strand
CCTGCAGTTCACGGCGGTTGGGCTTGATCCAGTCGGGGCCGGCCGCAAGCGCCTCGCGCAGAAGTTGACCCTTGGCGTCGAGCACGACGACGGCGCCGCGTCCGTGCGCCCGCTCGGTCACGGTGCGGTAGAAGTCATCCGGCACGCCGGGGGGCAGACTTCCGCTCGCCACGAGAATGTCACCTGCTTCGAGACAGGCGTCGACCTGCTGGAGGCACTGCTCGCGCTCGTCGGGGGACAACTCCGGGCCGGGCAGGGTGAAACGGTATTGTGTTCCCTCGCGCTCGCGCACCAGCGGGTTGACGCGGGTCGACTCCGCGATGGCGACGGCAACGGCGCGCACGCCTTCGGCGGCGAGAAGCTCCTGCAGGCGTTGGCCATAGACCCCGCCCGAGGGAAAGACCGCCTGCGGCTCTCGACCCAGTCGGTGAAGGGCGCGGGCGACGTTGACCCCGCCGCCGCCGGGATCTTCGCGGAACGCCGAGCAGCGGACTTTTTCTTCCTCTCGGACCGCTTCGGCGACGGCGGAAAGGTCGAGGCTGGGGTTCATCGTAAGGGTGACGGCTTTGGGCATGAGCGGGCGGGGAAAAAACGGGGGGCGTTCGATTATTTTTTGGAGTTTCCGAGGCGGCGCTTCACTTCGAGGACCGAGTCGGGATTGAGCGAGATGGAGTCGATCCCGGCCTCGACGAGAAACTCGGCAAACTCGGGATAGTCGCTCGGGGCCTGCCCGCAGATACCGACCTTGATGCCCTTCCGGTGGGCCGCTTCGATGGCGCTGCGAATGGTGCGTTTCACCGCCACATCCTGTTCGTCGAAGACATCGGAAAGCTCCTCGGAGTCGCGGTCCACGCCGAGGACCAGCTGGGTGAGGTCGTTGGAACCGATGGAAAACCCGTCGAAGCGCTCGGCAAACTCGTCGGCCGCCACAACGTTGGAGGGGATCTCGCACATCATGTAGACCTCGAGGGCATCCTCGCCGCGGGCCAGGCCGTTGTCCGCCATCACTTCGAGCACCTTGTCGGCCTCCTTCACGGTGCGGCAGAAGGGGACCATGACGACGATGTTGGTGAACCCGAATTCGTTGCGCGCGCGGCGCAGGGCGCGGCATTCGAGTTCGAAGCCGGGGCGATAGCGGTCGCTGTAGTAGCGCGAGGCTCCGCGAAAGCCGAGCATGGGGTTTTCCTCTTCGGGCTCGAAAGCGGCGCCGCCGAGGAGGTTGGCATATTCGTTGGTCTTGAAATCGCTCAGGCGCACCACCACGGGGTGGGGGTGCTGCGCGGCGGCGATCTTTGCGATGCCGCGGGAGAGGTGCTCGACGAAGTAGTCGCCCCGGTCCTCAAAGCCGCGCGTGAGCCGCTCGATCTCCTTGCGCTCGTCCTTGTCCTCCACCTTGTCGAGGTCGATGAGCGCCATCGGGTGGACGCGGATGACATTGTTCACGATGAACTCCATGCGCGCGAGGCCGACCCCCTCGGCCGGCAGTTTCCACCAGCGAAAGGCGGAGTTCGGTGTCGCGATGTTCATCATGATGGGGAGATCGGACTCGGGGATGTCGCTAAGGTCGACCTCCTCGGAGGTGAACTCGAGTTCGCCCTCATAGACGGTGCCGGTCTCCCCGCCGGCGCAGGAGACGGTCACCTCGTCGGCGTCGGAGAGCGCGTTCATCGCGTCTTCGGCGCCGACGACGGCGGGTATGCCGAGTTCGCGGCTGACGATGGCGGCGTGGCTGGTGCGTCCGCCATGCTCCGTCACGACGGCGGAGGCTCGCTTGAGAATCGGGCCCCAATCGGGGTCGGTCATCTCCGTGACGAGGACCGCACCGTCTTCGAACTGGCCCTGCTGCTCCGCGTCCTCGAGGACGATGGCCTTGCCCGAAGCGATCGCATCGCCGATGGCCAGCCCTTCGGCCAGAACCTTGCCTTCTTCGTCGAGCCGGTAGGTCCGCATCGAGCCGCCCGCTTTTTGCGACTGCACGGTCTCGGGGCGGGCCTGCACGATGTAGAGCTTGCCGTCATCGCCATCCTTCGCCCACTCCATGTCCATCGGCTTTTCGTAGTGGTTTTCGATGACGCAGACCCACCGCGCGAGTTGGAGGATCTCGTCATCCTCGAGGACGAAGCGTTCGCGCTGCTTGCGGCGTGTATCGACGTTTTTCACCGGCTTGTTGCCACCCTTGGCATACACCATCGTCTTGGCTTTCGAGCCGAGGGACTTCTCAACGATGGGAGTGCAACCGTCATTTTCGAGGAGTGGCTTGAAGACCCTGTACTCGTCGGGGTTGACGGTGCCCTGGACGACGTTTTCGCCCAGTCCCCAGGCGGCGTCGATGACAACGATGTCGGGGAACCCGGTCTCGGTATCGAGGGAAAACATGACGCCCGCGCCCCCCTTGTCGGCGCGCACCATCTTCTGCACCCCGACGGAGAGGGCGACCTTCAGATGGTCGAAATCCTTCTCCTCCCGATAGGCGATCGCACGGTCGGTGAAGAGAGAGGCGTAGCACTTGCGGCACGCGTCGATCAGCTCCGTCTTCCCGGAGATGTTGAGGTAGGTCTCCTGCTGACCGGCGAAGCTCGCCTCCGGCAGGTCTTCGGCCGTCGCACTGCTGCGTACCGCGACGTCGAGCGCCTCACTCTCGTAGCGCGAGGACAGCTCCTCATAGGCTTCGCTGATGGCTTTTTCCACGTCATCGGGAAACTCGCCGTCGAGGAAGAGCTTGCGCACCGCCTTGCCGATCTTCTCCAGCGAGGCGTTGTCTTGGCGGAGCTTGCCGATCTGTTCTTCGAGACGCTCGCGCAGATCGTTCTCCTCGATAAAGGCGCGGTAGGCATCGGCCGTGGTGGCAAAGCCGCCCGGCACGCGAACGCCTTTTTCCTCGAGGTCCTGGATCATCTCCCCGAGGGAGGCGTTCTTTCCTCCGACCAGCGGTACGTCTTCAATTGTTATTTCTTCAAA
>JBKHAU010000418.1:0-2976 GCA_046542725.1 Opitutales bacterium | reverse complement strand
GCCCTTTTACATGCTGTTCTCCCTGCGCGCCCAGGAGGAAATGCCGGTGCTTCTGGGGCGTGAACTGGAGGCATGGCAGGCCGAGGTCGAAGAGGGCGCCAAGGCGGCCGGGACGGACCTGCCCGGGATCCTGCGCGCTTACCAGCGCACCGGGGTGGAATGGATGCGGCACCTCCTCGAAGCCGGTTGCCACCCCCTCCTCGCCGACGAGATGGGCCTGGGGAAAACGTTGCAGATTCTCAGTCTCCTCGCGACCGATCCGCGCACCCGCGAAGGCCCGAGCCTGATCGTCTGCCCGGCGAGCGTATTGCCCGTCTGGGAGGCGGAAGCGGCACGGTTCTTCCCCCATCTCGAGCTGCGTCGCCTGCAGCGGGGCAACGCCTTCGAGGAGCCGCCCGGGCCCGTCCTCTGGCTCGCGAGCTACACCCAGCTGCGGCGTCACCGCGAGCGGCTGGGGGAACGCACCTTTGCCTATGTCGTGCTCGACGAGGCCCAAGTCATCAAAAACCCGGACGCGCGGGTGGCCCAGGCGTGCTGCGCGGTGCAGGCGGACCGCCGCCTCGCCATGACGGGCACCCCGATCGAGAACCGCCCGCTCGACCTGTGGTCGATCTTTCGCTTTCTCATGCCGGGCCTGCTCGGTGCGCGCCGGCGCTTCGAGGATGAGTTTGAAGCCGATCCGGGGGAAGCCCTCGCACGCCTGCGGCGGCAGATCCTGCCCTTTGTCCTTCGTCGCACGAAGAACGAGGTCGGCAAGGAGTTGCCGGAGAAGATCGAAATCGTCCTGCCCTGTGCCCTCAGCGAGGTGCAGGTGGCCGAGTACCAGCGTCTCGCCGAGGCCGGCGCGCGCGAGCTCGGCGAGCAGACCGAGACGGCCCTGCGGGCGCGGCCGCTTCCTCTCTTGAGTCTGCTCACGCGTCTGCGACAGACCTGCTGCGACCCCGGGCTGCTGCCCTGGCGGGAGGACGACGTGTCCCAGAGCGGCAAGCTCGTGGCGCTGTGCGAGCGGCTCGAGACGATCGTCGAATCCGGCGGCAAGGCCGTCATCTTCAGCCAGTTTGTGCGCTTTCTCGACCGCGCCGGACAGATCCTCACGGAGCGCTTTCCGGAATTGCATCAGCACCGACTGACTGGCCAAACGGTGGACCGCGCGGCGCCGGTGGAGGCGTTTCAGACGGGGGAAGGGCCGGCGGTCTTTCTCGTCAGTCTCAAGGCCGGGGGAGCCGGCATCACCCTGCACGCGGCGGACTACGTCTTCCTCCTCGACCCGTGGTGGAACCCGGCCGTCGAGGCGCAGGCGATCGACCGGGTGCATCGCCTCGGGCAGCGCAAACGGGTGGTCGTCTACCGACTGGTCACGCGTGGCACGGTGGAGGAGCGGATCGAGGCGCTCAAGGCGCAGAAGCGCGAGCAGTTCGACAGCGTTGTCGGCGGGATGGAGGGCGCGGTCGATTGGGCCCGGCAGTATCATCGGCTGGCCGATCTCATCGCCTATCGTGAGACCGCCTGACACGCGCCTCGGATTCGAGACTGGCCCTCTGCCGCCACACCCGCAAGGTGCCCGGAATCCTCTCCGTTTACGATGGCCTCTTCGGTTGCACCCACTCTTCTCGTTCTCGCCGCCGGCATGGGAAGCCGCTTTGGCGGGCTGAAACAACTCGAACCACTGGGTCCGGCGGGCGAGACCCTTCTCGATTACGCGGTCTTCGATGCACGGGCGGCGGGCTTCGGCCGGGTCGTCTTCGTCATTCGAGAGTCCTTTGGCGATGCCTTTCGCGAGCAGGTCTTGGGGCGCCTGCCCGGCGACCTCGGCGTGGACTTGGTCTACCAGGAGACCGACCGCCTGCCCTTTGGCAGCCGCGTGGCGGTCGACCGGCAGAAGCCGTGGGGAACGGGCCACGCCGTGCTCGTCGCGGCAGCGCAGGTGGAGGAGCCCTTTGCGGTGATCAATGCCGACGATTTTTATGGCCGTGCCGCCTACGCGCGGGCGGCGGAGTTCTTCCGGGCGTCCCGCCCGGGGGATTGGCCCCTGCCGCTTGCGCTCGTCGCCTTCTCGCTCGGGCAGACGCTCTCCCCCCACGGCTCGGTCTCGCGCGGTATCTGCGAGGTCGATGCAGCGGGCCTCCTCACCGGCATGAGCGAGCACCTCCGCATCACTCCCGACGAAGGGGGCAGCGGCGCTCTCTCCGAAGGGCCCGACGGGACGGTCCGCCAGCTGCCGGCCGAGACGCCTGCCTCGATGAACTTCTTCGTTTTCCAGCCGGGGGTGTTTGCCTTCCTCGATGCCCAGTTTCGCCAGTTCCTCGAGACTCACGGCGACGATCCGCGGGCGGAGTTTCAACTCCCAACGGCGGTGGGTGCGATGATCCGGCGTGGGCAGGCGAGCGTGCGGGTGCTGCGCTCGGCCGAGGCGTGGATGGGCGTGACCTACCCGGGCGATCGGGAGACAGTGCGCGCGCGGCTCGCGGAGAGGGTCGCGCAGGGGCAGTATCCGTCGCCGCTATGGGCGGGTTGAACGCCCCTCGCGGAACGGTTGCGGTGCCTCAGTCCTCGCTCTCGAAGACAACTGCGACCAGCCCGAGGTTGTCTGGTCCGCCGCGCTCGAGGGCCATCTCGAGAAGGATTTCGACGCTTTGGGACGCTGTCACGGTGCGCCCAAAGACTTCTGCGATCTCGTCGGTGGGGAGCACTTTGGTCAGTCCGTCAGTGCAGAGGAGGAGGCAGTCTCCCGGGCGTAACTCGTAGTCCTCGAGCTCGGTCTCCACTTCGGGGGTCGCTCCGATGCAGCGCGTGAGGGTATGGAAATAATACTCCGGCAGGCTTGTCTCGCCGCGGTGAGTGTGGGAACCGCCGTAGAGCGCGGCGACGGTGTGCTCTTCGGTGAGGATGTGCAGCGTCCCGCCACGCCAGAGAAAGGCGACGGAGTCGCCGACATGGGCAATGTGCAGACGCTCATTGCGCACCATGGCCGCCGTG
>JBKHAU010000417.1:0-2994 GCA_046542725.1 Opitutales bacterium | reverse complement strand
ACCAGAATACTGCTGATGCGCCTGCTTTTACTACCGGCCAGCGTCAGCATTACGCTTATTAATTCGGCATCGGTGCCCGAAGGCGCAATCACCATATCGGACTGACCGGCCTCCAGCGCAAGGCGCTCCCGCAACTCTTTGGCGATAAACCGGAGCAACTCATTGCGATAGGCCTTTTCATCACCTGTTGCATCCTGCAAAAACGATCGCCGGAAATGCTTGCGAATGAGCTCGCAGGCCAGAAATCCGTATTCGGAAATGGCCGAAGCCGTAGAAGACGAAAACTGAATGGCCTCCGGGTGCTGGAGGGTGCGGAGGTAGGCAACGAGCGCGTCGACGTCGCTTTCGGTGAGGTCGGCATCCTTCAGCCCCTCCATCTGCACGGTGACCCCGTCGGTCGCCATGAAGCCGCGCCACATGTTGTTGCCCGGCTTCACCTCGGCGGGCTCGAGGATCCACTTGTGCAACTCCTCATTGCCCTCGGACCAGTCGTTCTCATACCAGCCGGCGGCGATGGAGGAGCGGGAGGCGAAGTGTGCGAGGTTGGGCGCGCCAACCCCCTGGCGGGCGGGATCGAGACTGTGACAGCGCAGGCAGTGCTCCTGGAAGAGAGCAGCGCCGTGCTCCACGAGGCCCCGATCAGCGTCTTCCGTGAGGTGGAGCGGCTCGGTCGAGCCCTCCGCCACGGTGGCGGTCTTCTGCTGCGCGACCCAGGTGGCATACTCCTCCTCGGGGAGGGCCACCGTCCGAAAGAGCATGTAGGCGTGCGAATCGCCGCAGAACTCGGCGCACTGCCCCCAGTAGTAACCTGCCTCGTCGGCCGCGATCCACATCGTGTTGATCTGCCCGGCCATGAGGTCGGTCTTGCCCGACAGCTTGGGCAGCCAGAAGCTGTGGATCACGTCCTTGGTCTCGAGGTTCAGCTTCACCGCCTTGCCGACCGGGATGACGAGTTCGTTGGCGGAGTAGAAACCCTCGTCGGGATACTCGAAGTTGAACCACCACTGGTAGCCGATGACGTTCACCTCGATAATGTCCTCCGGAGCGTAGGTGTCCGGCACCTTCTTCATCATCACGATGCCCGCGAAGGTCGGGATCGCAATGACCACGAGCAGCCCGGCGGAGGCCGCCACGAGGCCCACCTCGATGAGAGGATGGCCGTGGGCCTGCGAAGGTATCTCGTTGGGGTCATCCGTCGGGCGGGCACGAAACTTCCACAACGCCGCGGCGTAGACTCCGCCGACCGTGACGAAGAGGAAGCCGGTCACCCAGAGCGTGACATAGAAGGTGTCGATCTGCTGCCGGGCGAGCGGGCCCTTGGCATCAAAGGCCGATTGCTTGCCCGTCCAGTTCATCCAGCCACCGTCCTCCGCGCTCGAACCAAGGCAGGCCGGGATCGAGGCTAGGAAGAGAAGGCAGATGAGCGCGAGCCAGATACGTGGTATCCAAACTTTCATGACTAGGAAAAATTCTGGACCTCAGAGGAGGAACCGATCCACCACCAGGACCATGAGGTAGGCCGGGAGGTAGGCGATCGTCGCGAGAAAGAGACGGCGGCCGGCGAGGTCGCGCTCCGCCTCGCGCCAGAACGTCCAGGCGGCGCGCAAGACCCAAGCGCCAAGCGCGGCGGTGGCGACGACAAAAAGCGGACCCAGCCCGCTCGCCCCGAGCGGCAGAAAGCTGATCGCCACCATGAGGAGGGTCCAGACGAAGGCTTTGCGCGCGACGCGCTGCCCCGTCGGATCATGGCGCGAGAGCATGGCGAAGCCGCCGCGTGCGTAGTCCACCCGCGCGACCCAGCAGATCGCCATGAAATGCGGGATCTGCCAGGCGAAGAGAAAGGCGAAGAGGATCCAGCCGAGTCCGCTGAAACCAGCCCCCGCGGCCACCCAGCCGATGAGCGGGGGCAGCGCCCCGGGGATCGCGCCCAGTTCCGTCGCCCACGGCGAGACCTTCTTGAGGGGGGTGTAGGCGAGGAGATAGAGAAGGACGGTGGCGGCAGTCAGGACACTGGCCCAGAAGTTGACCCCGAGAGCCAGCCAGGCGACGCCGCTCACACTCAGGACGAGGCCGAAGACGAGGGCGGCGCGCGGGCTCACCCGCCCCGCCGGGATGGGGCGGTCGGCCGTGCGCGCCATGAGGGCATCCTCGTGGCGTTCCCACCACATGTTGAGTGCGCCGGCGCCAAAGGCCGCGAGGGCCGTGCCCGCCAGCAGCGAAAGGAGGACGGTGAGCGAAATCTCCGGACCCGCGGCGAAATAGCCGAGGGCCGCGGTGATGACGTTCATGAGGCTGAGCCGCGGCTTCGTCAGCTCCCAGTAATCAGCGAGGCCCGCCCGACTGGTCGAACGGCTGAGAGGCAAGGTGGAGGCAGTCGTGGACATGAAACTACAGAAGAGGGTCGCAGGAGAGCATTCAGCCGCGCTGAGGAGTGAGGGAGCCGGAGGCGATCGGCTCCGCCGCGGCAGGGGCCGCGACCGTGCGAGCGGAGCCCTCCAGGATCGGGCGGAAATAGGCAAAGGTGAGAGCCGAGACAGCGCTGAGGAGGAGGGCCCCGTTGAGCACGTGGAGAGTGGTCTCGAGCGGCTGGCGCAGGGTCCAGATGACGCTGGCCCCGAGCAGCACCTGCACGACGAGAAGCACCACCGAGGTGACCGCGAGGCGTCGCATCGCAGGGATCGCGAAGGGGCTGCGCCAGACGAGCCACGCCCAGGCGACGAGCAGGACGGAGAGCCCCAGGGCGACCGCGCGATGCGCAAAGTGGATCGTCACGGCCCAGTTCCAGGCCGGCGGGAGGAGTGACCCGTCCGCCGCGCTGGCGGGAAAATAGGGAATCGCGAGTCCGGCCCCGCGGTGACGCAGGGTGGCCCCGAGGACGAGCTGCACGACGAGCAGGACAATGAGCACGAGACCGAGGGTGCGTTGTCGCGACCAGGCTGGCGCATGGGCCGGCACCACTTCGGTCGGAAGCCGTTGCCACCACGCCGAGGTCCC
>JBKHAU010000416.1:0-3001 GCA_046542725.1 Opitutales bacterium | reverse complement strand
GGCGCGCGTTGGCTCGCCCGGACAGGCGACCGAGGATCGAAGTGGCGTCGAATTTTGAATCCTGTCCAAATCTGCGCAGTCTGAAAGTTCGTGATCAATACAAGTCCTCATCAAACCAGACTGACTTCCCGCCGGTTTTTGACCCGCGTCGTCGGATTGCCCCTCGTTCTCATCCTCGGTGCCTGTGCGCGGGCTCAAAGCGAGGAGCGCGAACCGGTCGATTTCCCGCTCATCGCGGAGCCGGTCGATCGCTCCGGCGGTGAGGTCGTGACGAGTTATGCCGAGATGCTCGAGCCGGTGCGTGAGGCGGTCGTTTCGGTTTCCTCCGCCAGCATCGTACAAAATTACCGGCGCAATGATCCGCGCGAGGAGATGCTCCGTCGCTTTTTCGGCCTGCCCGATCCCGAGCCAGATCCCCGGAGGCAACCCGACTCCGAACCGGAGGAGCGACGCGTACCCAATGGTCTTGGCTCGGGCGTGATCATTTCCGCCGATGGCTTTATCCTGACGAACAACCACGTCGTGGTGGATAATTCTGGCGAGGCCGCCGACGAGATCATCGTGCAGCTGGACGACGCACGCGAGTTTGAGGCTGAGGTGGTGGGACGCGACGCGCGCACCGACATCGCGCTGCTTAAAATCGAGGCGAACGATCTTCCGCATGTCCCCATGGCCGACAGCAATAACCTGCGTGTAGGCGACATTGTTTTCGCGATCGGCAATCCGCTCGGCGTGGGGCAGACCACGACGATGGGAATCGTTTCGGCCACGGGTCGCTCGAACCTGCGCCTGCTCGGAGAAGGTGGCTACGAAGACTTCATCCAGATCGATGCCGCCATTAACCGGGGCAATTCAGGCGGGGCATTGGTCGATGCGGAAGGGCGTCTCGTGGGGATCAACAGTGCCATCCTTTCCCCGGTAGGGGCCAACATCGGGATTGGCTTCGCCATCCCCAGTCGCATTGCCCGCTCCATTGCGGAGGAACTGGTAGAGTACGGTTCGGTCAAGCGCGGCTACCTCGGCGTCTCGATTGGCGACCTCGATGCGGAAATGGCTGAGGCATTCGATGTCGACAGCACAGATGGCGTGCTGGTGCAGTCTGTGCAGGAAGGCATGCCCGCGGACGAGGCCGGCCTCGAAAATGGTGACATCATCATCTCGCTCGATGGCCAGCCGGTGGAAGACGTGCGCGCCCTGCGCTTCCGCGTCGCGAGTATCCGCCCCGGCACGACCGTTCCGATGACCATCATCCGTGATGGCGAGCGCGAGGAGCTGGAGGTCACACTCACGAGCCTCGAGGACGGACCGGAAGGCGACTCCACGGCCGATGACTTGATTGAAGGCGTCACCCTCGCCCCGAACAGCTCGGAGCTGCAGGGCTCGTTCAATCTCGACTCCGATGAAGGCATCGTGATCACGAGCGTCGATGCGCGATCGCCTTATGCAAGTGTCCTGCGCCCAGGCATGGTCATCGTCGAAATCAACGGGGATCGCGTCGACTCCCTCGGGGATGTCCGGGGCGCGCTGCGCAGCGGCGCCAATCGCCTCTGGGTTTCGTTCCGCGGTTCCAATCTCTACGTGGCCCTGCGCATCCCGTAAGCGGCGGGGAGCACGGCAGCCGGCGAGCTGTCGCTTTTTTTTCCAAGGGAGAGGGTCGTAGAGACCTTCTCCCTTTTTTCGGGTGCTCCGCCCCCGCCCCAATGGGCTCGCGCGGCCGTGTGCCGCAAGCATGCCGGTCTCCCTGCGCGGGCGGGAGATCCCGGCCGAGCGGTGACTTTGGTGCCTCAACTGCCCGGCTTCACCGCCGGGAGGGCAGCCAGCGCGGGTGGGAGCTGATCTGCCTCGTAGGTGGGGAAATCCATCCGCAGGAGGGGGTGGAGTGGGGCGTTGAAGGTGACGGCGGCGGCACTGCGGTCGACCATCACGGCAATGCCCGCCACGAGAGCGCCGAAACCGGAGACGATGTCGATCGCCTCCTGCACACGGCCGCCGCGCGTAATGACGTCCTCGACGAGGAGCACGCGCTCGTCTTTCGCGAGCTTGAAGCCGCGCCGCATCGCGAGTCGGTCGTTCTCCTTTTCGACAAAGAGGAAGCGCACGCCGAGCTGCCGCGCCACCTCCTGTCCAAAGACGAGCCCGCCCATCGCCGGGGCCACGACGGTGTCGCAGGTGAAGCCCGCCGGTAGCTTCCCGATGAGCAGGCGCGCCAGTTTCTCCACTTGGTCGAGGTGTTCACAGACTCGCGCACACTGAAAGAAGTGTCCGCTGCGCAGTCCCGAGCGGAGAATGAAGTGCCCCTCGAGGAGCGCCCCTGTTTCACGAAAAATGGCCAAAACCTGCGCATCGGTATCCATTCCGCCGAGGAGAAGGTGAGGGCGAGCGGGTGTAAAGCTTTTGGGGGGAAGGCGAACACCTCGCCTCGCGGGGAGGGTGGCGACGTCACGAAAAAGTGACGCTGGGGTGACGGGGAGGTGATAGTTCAAAAGGGCCTCAGTATTCGATTTGCCAACCGAAAGGCACCCCCGTGCGCTGGCCGTTTTCGTACGATGAATACAGGGACGGGACTTTTGCGACGCTTCGCGCGGGCGCTGTTATTCGCTTCAATGGGCCTGATAGGGAGTCATCGCTTGGCAGCCGCCGTGGTCGAAGGGGTCGTGCTCGACAGCGTGACAGATGCCGCGGTGGAGGGCGCTGCGGTGTTTATCGGGATGAGCGGCGGCTCGGGGAGGACTGACGCCTCGGGTGTGTACACGATCGAAGGAGTCGAGCCGGGCGTCTACGATGTGCGGATTTTCAAGTCCGGCTTCCAACTGCAGGCGATCACCGGGGTAAACGTTGGGGAGGAGGGGAGGACGCGCCTGAATGTCGCGCTCGACCCGCTGGGCGCTCCCACGACGGAAGGACGGCGTCCCGACGCGCCCGAGACCGAGGCTCCGGAGGAGCTTGACGAGGAGGACCCTTCGGAGCGTAAGACGGTGATGTCCATCAATGAGACTGAGAA
>JBKHAU010000415.1:0-3002 GCA_046542725.1 Opitutales bacterium | reverse complement strand
GTCGTGATCGCTTACACCGCGAATGCACTCGTCGAAGATCGACTGCGCTGCGAGCAAGCCGGCATGGACCATCTCATGACCAAGCCGTTCCGCCGCGAGGAACTCGAGGAGCTGCTCACCCGCTGGCTCCCCGCGGAGAGCGATCAGCGCGTGAGCGAGTGATCTCCGGCCCGACGGTGATCTCGCGGTATCCCTCCGTCGTCCGCTTCACCGCCCCGTCGTCTCGCGCAACCCCGGCGCCCCGACAGCGATGAAGTGGATGCCCCCGCGACTCGCGATACGCTCCGCTCCCGGCGCAATGACGTGGTGTCGAATGGTGCGGACACCGCCATCGACCGCCTCCGGCTCCATCCCCACGGCCCCTCGGGTCTCCGCCGCCACTTCCGGCGAGAGGCGCTGCGTCGTGAGGAATTCGCTGCGTATCGAGACCGTCGCCACCCCCGTCGTCACCATCAGTCCGGGCTGGTTGCGCCGCGCCCAGTCCTCGATCCCCCCCGCGAGCAAGACAAAGCTGAGCGGCCCGCGCTCCCGCCAATACGCCAGTTCTTCCGCGTAGGGGGCGCGATGCACCACCTCCGCGTAGGCTCGTTCGATCACCTCCCGATAGACCTCGGGATGCCCCTTCAGCCAATCCAGGGCCGCCTCGATATAGTCCACGTAGAGCGGACCCGTGTCACGCGGCAGGCTCCACCCCTGCGGCCCCGCCTCGAGCGCCAGGCCAAAGGCATCGCGGTGCGCGCGGTCGCGCGTGGCCTCCTGCAGCGACCGATCATCCCGCAGGGCGGAGCGATAATGCGTCATCCGGTCGGCCACCGAGCCGCCCCCGGCATCCCCCGACTCCTTCGCGTCCGCCGGCTCCCCGAGCGCGAGAAGCGCCGCGGCGGCCTCGCGCTCCGCGTCCACGCGCGCCTGTGCGAGGACTTCGGAGCCCAGGAGGCCTCCCAGGGTGCAGACAAGAAGAAGGAGCGGAGCGCGGGATTTCGTTGGCATAGGAGGAGAGGACACGAAAACTGTCTCCATGCGTCAATTCCCTTGCCCCGAGCTCCTGCGCACACTCCTCGCGTGCCTCCTTTTTGCCGCCGTCGCGGTCGCCCAACCTTCGGGCGGTCCCTACGGGCCCCTTCAGCAGCACTATCCAGAGCCCGAGGCCGATACGGTCTACTACGTCTCAGCCAACGGCGAACCCGAGGCCGACGGGCGCACCCTCGACACCCCCACCACCCTCGAAGCGGCCATCGCCCGCGTCGTGACGGGGGATGCGATTGTCCTGCGCGGCGGCGTCTATCGCACCGGCAGTCTCCGCCTGAGTCAGGGCATCACGATGCAGCCCTATCGCGACGAGCGACCCATTATCAAAGGCACCCGCCTCGCCACGGACTGGGAGGCGAGCGAAGACGGGCGCTGGCGCACCGCATGGAGCACGCTTTTCCCCGCCGCGCCGGCGGACTGGTGGCGGCTCGAGCGCCACGTTGACCGCACTCCCCTCCACCGCTTTCACAACGACATGGTCTTCGTCGACGGCGAACGACTCCTCAGCGTGGGCCGCCTCGAGGATGTGTCGGAGAAAACCTACTACATCGACTACGAGCGCGGCCATGTCCACCTCGGCCTCGACCCGACCGGCCGACAGGTCGAGATCACGGCCCACGACAGCGCGCTCGTGCGCACCATGAGGCCGGCCCACGGCAAGCCGAACGACGGGATCGGCCCCGTCATCCGTGGGATCACCTTCACGCAGTATGCCTACCTCGCGCTCGAGGTGCAGGGGATCGAGCCGGGCGAGCTGATGGACCCGGCGGACTTCGGCAAGGAGGTCGTCGGCACTGTCCTCGAGCATCTCGAGATCTCCCACTGCTCCCGCGTCGCGGGATACTTCCGCGGTGACCAGCTCGTCATCCGCCACTCCCTCATCGCCGACTGTGGCACGGAGGGGATCTACGTGATCAATTCTGCCGACGTCCTCCTCGAGCGCAACATCGTCACCCGGACCAACTCGCACGAGCAGTTCAGCGGTTACTACGCCTCCGCCATCAAGATCTTCAATCAATCCTACCGGACCGTCTGCCGGGACAACCTCATCATCGACAACCCGCACGCCAGCGGGATCTGGTATGATGTCGGCAACATCGGCGGGATCGTCGTCAACAACTGGGTCGAGCGGACCAAAGACGGCTTCTTTTTCGAAATCTCGTCGGGGGCGATCTGCGCCGGCAACGTCTTCGTCGACTGCACTCCCGGGGTGCGCATCCTCAACAGTGCAGACGTCGAAGTGTATCAAAATACCTTTTACAACAGCGCGCTCGAACTTGGACGCACGATGCGCAGCTCGGAAGCCGGAGACCACTTCGGCTGGCACGCCAGCACCGGCCCGGGCGTGGCGGAGCGCGATGGCCATCTCGCGGTGAACAACCTCTTCGCCGCCGACGAGAGCTTCACCGCTCCCCTCGTCCAGCTCTGGCAGCCGGCGGAGGTCGACGAGCACGCGGCGCAGGAGCAACTCTCCCGCATGGAAGGCAACGCCTTTGTCACCCGCACTCCGACTCAGCTCATCGCCGCCTGGAGCGCCTATCCCCTTGGGCCGGCGGAGCGCTCCGCCGCGAGCCTTGCCCAACTCGACGAGCAACTTCCCGGCAGCGCCGCCCACAGCACCTTCCGACCGGCCTATTACGGCCCTCTCTTCCCCTCCCCCCGCCTCCGCAATTTCCAGCTCCTCGACTCCTTTCCCCTCGACCAAGCCAGCGCCCCTCTCCCGCCGCGCATCCTCAAATCGCTGAACTGGCCCGCCGCCCGCTCGCCCTTCCCCGGCGCCTACCCGCCCCTCGAAATGCAGCGCTGAGACGTCGGGCCGGAGGGTCTTTCCGAGCACACGTTCGACTCGTCCCGGCCGTTCTTCAGACGAGCCTTTCTCGTCTGGAGGCGGCAGGGCGCCTTCCGATCTGATCGCCCACCCCGAGGTTGATTGCCATCGTGGCGTTGTCGGCGCGACGACTGGCGGCCCAATC
>JBKHAU010000414.1:0-3015 GCA_046542725.1 Opitutales bacterium | reverse complement strand
GACGGCCGTGAGCTGGAAACTCGAGCTCATGGGCCTGGTCTGCTTCTCGACCAGTGGCGCGGGCAGCACGGCCGCCGCCACGAGCGCCATCTACTACGCCACGCAGCAGGGCGCACGCGTCATCAACTGTTCTTTTGTCGGGGGCAGCGCGGCGACCTACAACTACGTCGCGAACTATGCCGCCGATCGCAACGTCATCATCGTTGGTGGCGCCGGGAACGACGGCAAGGACCACGACGTACTCCCGCGTTATCCCGGTGGCGCCCCCAATCCCAACATCGTCGGGGTGGGCGCGACGGACAGTTCCGACGGCCGCGCGAGCTACTCGAACTGGGGCGATACGCAGATCGAGGTGTTTGCCCCTGCGCCCGTCAACGGGACCTCGTTTGCCACCCCCATGGTCTCCTCGATGGTCGCGCTTCTCGTCGCAGACGATCCCGAGGCGCCCTACACGGCGATCATCGATCGCCTCGTGAAGGGCGTCGACGTGCTCCCCGCACTCGAGGGCAAGGCGATCAGCAACGGGCGGGTCAATCTCCTCAAGACACTGCGCCTCAACTCCTTGCGCAGTCCTGCCAACCTTCGCGCCTACGCGCTTGCGGACGGGTCTCACCGGCTCTTCTGGGAGGATCGTGCGACCGCCGAGAGCGGCTATCGGGTGGAGCGCAGCACCACCGATCCCGACACCGTGCGCAATCCCGACGACCCTGCCGAGATGACCTGGGAGGTGATCGCGGACGACCTTCCGGCCGACATCACGACCTACACCGACACCAGCGCGGAGGGCGACTCGACCTATTTCTACCGCGTCCGCGCAAAAGGTCCGGAGTGGAATTCGGCGCGCAATTTCACTACCCGGGTGACCCCCCGCGCGGAGCCCGCCCCGCTCGCCGCGGTCCCGGACGGGACCGTGCGCACGCTGCAGCATCTCGCCGGGCCCGACCGCATCCGCCTGGGGTGGCTCGACGAAGCGAGCAACGAGACGGCCTACCAGGTGGAACGCAGCGAGGACGGCGGCGCCACCTTCTACCATCTCGCGACCCTGCCGGCCGACACGACGATCTATGAGGACGCCGAGGTCACGCCCGGTGCCCACTACACCTACCGGCTCAAGACGGTCAACGCCGCCGCCGGCGCCTACTCCGCGCCCTTGGCCACGATCGCCGCCGAGGAAGAGAACCCGGTCTGGATGGCGGCCCCGACGGAGGTCAGCGCGCAGGCCGTGCATTTCCAGTCCATCGTTCTGACCTGGACCGACGAGGCATTGGGCGAAACCGGCTATCGGGTGGAACGCGCGACCGGCGCAGGCGACTTCGCGCTCCTCGCTGAGGTGGCGGCCGATGGCACCTCCTTGACCGACACCGCCGTCTCGCCCGAGACGACTTATCGCTACCGTGTGGTCGTCGAGGGCGCCAAGATGGAGCTCGTTTCGGCCGAGGCGACGGCTACCACTCCCTTTCAACCGGCCACCCTGGAGGCGCCGCAGCTCGCCTTTGCCGGGGTCGCGCTCGAGGGCGTGGACCTCACCTGGGAGGATGCGTCCGCCCGGCACAGTGGCTACCGCGTCGAACGTGCGCCCGCCGCCGAGGGTGCGTTCACGGCATTGGCCACCCTTTCACCGACCACGCGGGCGTGGTCCGATCCGGCGGTGGCGCCGGGCGAGTCCTACCGCTATCGCGTCATCGCCTTCGCCGAGGCCGCCGTTTCGGACACCGGGTTGCCCGCCGAAGTGAGCTCCGAGGTGGCCATCGCGCGCGTTCCGACCCGCTACGAGGTGTGGGCGGCGGCGCACTTCGGGACTGATGCCAGCGCCGCCATGGCCGCGGCCTCGGCCGACCCCGACGGCGACGGATGGAGCAATCTCGCAGAATACGCCACGCGGCAGTCGCCGAGCACACCGCAGCCCTTCATTGCACAGATAGGCATGTCGTCCGATCGTCGCATGACCCTCTCCTTTTCCCGCCCCGTCGAACCCGAGAGCACCTACATCGTCGAAGCAACGAGCGACCTCGGTGAATCCTGGAGCGAACTCGCGCGCCTGCCTGCCGGTGCTCAGGGTTGGATCGAGCGCCTCGCCGGCAGTGCCGTCGAGGAGACCGAGACGGCCGGCGGGCGCGAAGTCGTCGTGACCGATGGACCCGGTCCGGCCGGCGAGCCGCGCTACCTTCGTCTCGTCATCGCCGCGCCGTAGACCGGGCTCCCTGAGCGGTCCCTCAGGCCGCCTCCCGTCCCTTGTTCGCCGTGTAGTAGAGCACCGGGACAGCCATGCGGCTGATGAGCAACGAGGCGATCTCGCCAAACATGAGACTGATCGCGAGCCCCTGGAAAATCGGGTCGGC
The DNA here is from genome assembly GCA_046542725.1 of Opitutales bacterium. Classification (GTDB taxonomy): domain Bacteria; phylum Verrucomicrobiota; class Verrucomicrobiia; order Opitutales; family Oceanipulchritudinaceae; genus CAWVVV01. The sequence continues at coordinate 676 of JBKHAU010000414.1, read as the reverse complement.
GAGGATCACGCTCGCCCCCACGACGACCGCCAGGGCGGTCAGGAGCATGGGGCGGAAGCGCACCGCACCGGCCTCGATGACGGCGTCGCGCAGCTTTTCCCCGTGGCCCTGGCGCAGCTCGATGAAGTCCACGAGGATGATCGAGTTGCGCACCACGATGCCGGCCCCGGCCATGAAGCCGATCATCGAGGTGGCGGTGAAAAACGCGCCCATGCCCCAGTGCGCCGGCAGGATGCCAATGAGCTAAAAGGGAATCGCGGCCATCACGACGAGGGGCGTCACGTAGCTCCGGAACCACCCCACCATGAGCATCGCGATGAGGATGAGGACGGCGGTGAAGGCGATCCCGAGGTCGCGAAAGACCTCGAGCGTGATGTGCCATTCGCCGTCCCATTTCATCGCCGGCTGGGTGAGGTCGTCGGGCAGATTGAGATTGAAGATCTCGAGCGCAGCCTCGTCCGCGCCGAAGGCGCGCGCATCGATCCCTCGCAGTGCGCGGTTCATCTCGAAGAGGGCATAGGCCGGGCTCTCGATCTCGCCCGCGACATCGGCGGTGACGTAGGTCACGGGACGCAGGTTCTTGCGGTAGAGACTCGGCTCGACGGGGACCTCGACGATCTCGAGAAGTTCGGCGAGGGGGACGAGGGGGGCGTCGGGACGTTGCGGCGGGTGCACT
>JBKHAU010000413.1:0-3016 GCA_046542725.1 Opitutales bacterium | reverse complement strand
GGAGACCGGGTTCTATCCCTCGATGGGGGTCCACGGCGCGGAGTTCGCCCTCGAGGGACACAACGATGTCTTCGTCGAGACGCTTTCGGGGAGGGACCGCGCGGGCGGGCCTTCGCGCCACCTCTACGCGGTGCAGGCCAACCCGCGGCGCATCCTGTTCCACCATTTTGGCGAAAACGAGTTTGCCCGGGAAGGCTCGCCCCATGCCGGCCAACTCGTCGACGGACTGGGCAACCCCCACCTCCATGTCGTGATCGATCGCGATCTCGATGGCATCGTCGAGCCCTCCGACTTCGAGGCCTTGCCTCACGCTGAGCGACCTGCCGGACCGCTTCGCGGAGGTGTTTTCTTCTATTCCGCCAACCCTGCGGGCAATCCTGACTGGGATGTCCTGAAGAGCTGGGAATGAGGTCTCCAGCACCATGCCGGCGAGGGTTCGGGGGAGGCTTCACGCTCATCGAGTTGCTCGTCGTGGTGGCCCTCATCGCTTTTCTCTCTGTCGCGATGGGACTCGCCTGGCGGGGCGGGGAGGACGCCTCGCGCCTCGCCGCGGGCGAGACGGCCCTGGCCGGCTACGTCCAGCTGGCCCGCGGCCAGGCCGCGCTCCACCGCCAGCCCGTGCGAGTGCTCGTGCTTGCCGATCCCGCCCGCCGCGACCGCCACCTGCGCTGGATAGGGGCGGTGCGCCGCGATCCCGCCGATCCCGCCCGCTGGATCGCGGTGGATGACGGTATCCTTCTGGCCGAGGGCGTTTTCTTCTGGCCGGCGGAAACCGGCCTGCGCCTCGGCGAGATGCGGCTCGACTACCCGCGGGCGGCGCCCGTGGCAGAAGGTGGAGGCGGATCATGGCTGTACTGGGAAATTGGGACGAACGGCACCCTGTCGGCCGGCGGGAGCCTCGTTCTGGCGCGTGCGCGATGGGCCCCCGGAGAGGCCGCGCCGGCCTTCGGCGAAGTGGAGCACTGGGGCGGCTTCCTGCTTTCGCGCAGCGGGGCGGTGCATCGGCCCGGGCGCCCGGAGGACCTGCGATGAGCAGCGCGCGACAACGCACCGCGGGTTTCTCCCTTGTCGAGGTGGTGCTCGCGGTGGGCGTGCTCGGGTTGGCGGTCATCGCCCTTCTGGGCGTCGCTGGTCCGCTTCTGCGGCAAATGGCGGAGGACCGGGCCGGCGACGAGGTGGAAGCCGTCGCCGAGGCGCTTGCGCGATGGGCCAGGAGCGAGGCGCAGATGGGGTTCGACCCGCTTGCCGAGGAGCTGAGGGGCGGTGTTGTGGAACTTTTTGGATACGAACTGACGGACGGGCCCGGTGAGCTGTCCGGCCTCGAGGCGGGCTGGCGGGTCTCGCGCGAGGGGCGCTTCGAGGAGCTGCGCGGTCCCGCCACCCCGGCCCTCGCGGTGCGCGGAGCACGAAGCTACCTGCTCCGTCTCGAGGCGATGGCGGAAGCCGTGCCGAGTTCGAGCCATGTGCCCGTGAGGGTGCGCCTCTGGAAGCACGGTGCGCCCGAGCCCGGCACCTCGGCGACGGCCTGGCGCGATCGCTTCAACGGTCTTGCGCCCGACCGCGAGGTCTACTTTGTCCTTCGACGATGAACGGCTTGTCCAACCGGCGGTGCCGCCACGGCTTCACCGTCCTCGAAATCCTCGTCGCCTCGGCGCTCACGGTCGTGCTCGCCGGGCTCGTCGTCGGCCTCACCGCGAGCCTTCTGCGGGGCTGGAACGCGCAGACCGCCGGGCTTGGCCGCGACACCGACCTGGCCTTGGCCCGGCAGTGGCTGCGGGAGGATCTCGCCGCGGCCGTTTTGCCGCGTGACGGGCGAGCCGGCCTCTGGTTGAGTCAGGAAGAGGGGCGGCAGACCCTCCGCCTTCTCCTCGAGGCACCCGGCGGAGAGGGACTTGAGCGGGTCGAGTGGGTCCTCGCCCCGCTCGATGCCCTCGGCCAACCGGGCGGCGAGGTCTTTTCGCTTTTTCGCTTTCACGAGAGGGTCGACCCGACCTCCCTTGCACCCTTCGACGAGCCCGGGCGGCCGGCGCAAGAGGCGCAAGACTGGTGGAGCGGGTTTGTCGTGGGGAAGCTGCTCAGGCCCCGCTTCTGGTTTGGCTGGGAGGGGCTCGCGGACGGGACCCCGGGCCGCATCTCTGAAGGCGGCCTGGCGCTGCCCGGCCTGCTTCCCGGGGCGCCCGCGTTTGCCACCAAACCGGACCATGTCGGCCTGCGGGCCGGCGCCCTCACCGCCGGTGCGGTGCGGCGTCCCGACGACTTTCGTGGGGAGGGCCTCCCGCTTGACGCACTCCTCGCGCGCGATGCCCTCGCCCTTGACTGGCGCTTCACCGTGCTTCCCCTCGAGTAATGAATGCTTGGGTACAGGCGGCGCGTCCGAAGACGCTGCCCGCGGCCGTCGTGCCGGTGGCGCTGGGCGCCGCCCTCGCGCAGGCACACGACACTTTTGTCCTTTGGCCGGTGGTGATCTGCCTCGCCTTTGCCCTCCTCATCCAGGTGGGGACGAATTTTGCCAACGACTACTACGACTTCCGCTCCGGGGCGGACACCGATGCCCGCATCGGACCCGCGCGGGCAGTGGCGTCGGGCTGGATCACGCCGGAGGCGATGCGTCGGGCGACGGGTGTCACCTTTGTCCTGGCCTTCGCGGTGGGATGCCTGCTCGTGCCCTATGGTGGTTGGGGTCTGGTCGCGATCGGCGGGCTCAGCATTCTCTGTGGCATTGCCTACACCGGCGGGCCCTATCCCCTCGGCTACAACGGGCTGGGAGATGTCTTCGTCTTCATCTTCTTCGGCCTCGTCGCGGTCACGGGCACGTATTACGTGCAGGCACTCGAGTGGTCTCTCGCTTCGCTGGTGGCGTCGATTCCCGTGGGGCTGTTGTCGGTGGCGATTCTCATCGTCAACAACTACCGCGACATCGATACCGATACCGTGGCGGGCAAGCGGACGCTCGCCGTGCGCCTGGGCCGACGGCTGACCCGCGCCCAGTACGGCGGCAGCTTGCTGATCTCCTACC
>JBKHAU010000412.1:0-3022 GCA_046542725.1 Opitutales bacterium | reverse complement strand
GTAAAGCTGCACACCGGCGGCGAAGGCAACTTTGTCATGACGAACATGGAGGATACCGGCACGCTCACCGCCCTCCGCCGTCTCGCGGACGCCGGCCGGGCCGACATGGGCCGCGTCCTCGTTCTGCGCACGGCGAGCAACTTCTCCCGCCCGCCGCCCGGGCAGGACGTCGCCTGGAGCACCACCGCAGAGTATCCCGACAACGGACGCCCCGCCCTCGAAGCGGCCTACCAGGTGGGCCGCCGGGTGGTCGACGCGCTCCTTGCCAAGGGGGAGTCCGGTCGGGAAGAGGCGGAGGTGCCAGTCTTCCTCGCGGAGCGCTACCCGCTGCCGGTCAAGGCGGTCGTCGTCACGATGTTCGAGCGGGGGGAAGACACCGGGGACCAGCCGGGCGAGTTCCAGACCTGGGTCGAGCAGTGGCCGCTTCCCGAGACGATCAAATTCGCCCACGGTTACCGCGACCTGCGCTACGATCCCGCGACCGGCGTGCTCGGAGTCGTGACGGGCATCGGCACCTTTCGCTCCGCCGCCACCGTCATGGCCCTGGGGATGGATGAGCGCTTCGATCTTTCCCAGGCCTACTGGCTCGTCGCGGGCATCGCCGGGGCCGACCCGGAGGACATGTCCCTTGGCAGCGCCGCCTGGGCCGAGTGGGTCATCGACGGCGACCTGGCCCACCAGATCGATGCGCGCGAGATGCCGGAGGGTTGGTCGACGGGCTACATTCCGCTGCGCCACCACGAGCCCTATGCCCTGCCTCTGCCGGACGACGACGAGGGTGTGCGCTACCGCCTCGACCCCGGCCTCGTCGAGTGGGCGTATCAACTCTCCAAGGACGTCGAGCTGATGGACAACGCCGGGGCCGCCGCCCTTCGCGCCCGTTACGTCGACCATCCCGTCGCGCAGCGCCCGCCCTTTGTCCTCAAGGGCGACCAGCTCGCTGCCATGACCTTCTGGCACGGCGCGCTCCTCAACGACTGGGCCAATGACTGGGTCGCCTACTGGAGCGAGGGCGCGGGCAATTTCGCCACCTCCGCGATGGAGGACACCGGCACCCTCCAGGCCCTCACCTTTCTCGATCGCGCCGGCCGCGTCGACGTCGACCGCGTGCTCGTTCTGCGCACCGCGAGCAACTTCACCATGCAGCACGCCGGCCTCTCCGCCGCCGAGAGCCTCAGCGGCGAGAAAAAGGGCGGCTACTCCGCCTACCTGCCCGCCCTCGAAAACGCCTACCGCGTCGGCGGGGTCGTCCTGCGAGCTCTCCTCGACGACTGGGAGACGCACGCCGAGGAACTGCCCGGGCGGGATTAGAAGGCGCCTTCCTTCGTGCTATCGGCTCCGGCGGTGCTCGAGGGCGGCCGGCGTCACACCACCCCGCAATTTCGCCTTTTTCGGTGTCAATGCGGTGCCCATGGATCCGAACATCCTCAGTCCGTTCACTCTCTGGTGGATGGCGCGCCCGCTCACCTGGTCGCCCTCTTGCCGGTGCCCTGCATCGGTGGTGCCCTCTTCGCGGGCGGCCACCACTTGCACTATCGCGCGCTCCTCAGAAAGGCATGGCTCGAGTGAGCGCTGCCGTCTCCTGCCGGGCGGGACGAAACGCGGCCGGACTCAGCGAGACCGCGCCAGGTAGGAGCACTGCCTTAGCCGTGCCGCCCCGATGGATTCAACTCCGAACTCGGGCGTTTTTGGCAGGCGCTCGGCGCCGCGCGTCGCGGAGGCGACTGGCGGGCAGGGGTGGGTCGCCCGCAAAGGAGGCCGCGCTCCAAGTATGCATTGATATGCAATTTCGCGTTGACGCTGGCGAGGGGAGGCGTGATGAATGCATCGACTGCTTCTGCAGGAGTGGCCCCAGGATCCCCCATGCAATCTCCCTCTCCTTTTTTCGAGTCCCGACCCTCGCGCGCTGATGAGCCGCGTGCGCGCGGTGGGCGGACGGCGCGGGCGGATCGCAGGCAGGCCCCCTTTGGCTTTGCCTTCGGCGTTGTGGGGGGCACGCTGGCGGAGCTTTGCTCCGGCGGGATTCCTCGCCACGGTAGTCAGGCTCCTCCGTCGGGAAAAGGCTGACCCGATTGTGCCCGCGGTGGAGGGATGATGGCTTCCCCGGCGGGCAAATTTTGATTCTCTCTTCACTCTCCCCCCTTATGCCCCCCACCTCTGTGACTCCTTCGAACGACGACCTCAAGTTTCGGGAAAAGCTCGGCTACGGCCTGGGCGACACGGCCTCGAACTTCTTTTTCCACACCTTCAACATCCTCCTCCTCAACTATTACGTGGAGGCCTTTGGGCTGGCCGCGGCGGCGGTGGGGACGATGTTTCTCGTGACGAAGCTCTTCGATGCGTTCACCGACGTGGCGATGGGACTGGTGGCGGATCGGACACGTTCCCGCTGGGGCCGGTTTCGTCCCTACATCCTGTGGACGGCGGTGCCCTTTGGGCTGATCGGCTATGCGATGTTTGCCAACCCCGATCTCTCGGGCAACGGCAAGCTGGTGTATGCGTATATCACCTACAGCCTGATGATGATCGCCTACACCGTGATCAACATTCCCTATTCCTCGCTGCTGGGGGTGATCTCGCCGCGCACGGAGGAGCGCGAGACGGTCTCGACCTACCGATTTGTCTGCGCCTTTGGAGCGCAGTTGGTGATCTCGGCCTTTGTCCTGCCGCTCAAGGACGTGCTCGGGGGCGGTGACGATGCGCGGGGCTACCAGTTGACGATGGCGATCTTCGCGGTCCTCTCGATCGTGCTCTGGCTGTATACCTTCTCCTCGACGAAGGAGCGCGTGGAGCCGCCGCCTGAGCAGAAGATGGACCTCAAGGGCGACTTCCGCGAGGTCATGCGCAACTGGCCATGGGTGGTGATGGTCGTGGTCGCGCTCTTCACCCTCATGAACGTGGCGGTGCGTGGCGGGGCGACGATTTTTTTCCTCAAGTACTACACGGGCGCGGAGACCGATCGCATCTCGATCTTTTTCCTCACCGGGACGGCGGCAATGGTGGCGGGAGCAGCCTCGACGAA
>JBKHAU010000411.1:0-3038 GCA_046542725.1 Opitutales bacterium | reverse complement strand
TTTGCAAAACCAAGTTCGAACCTGGGGCCCATGCCTGTGGCGTCGGCCTTTGTATTCCCAATTGTGCCGCCGCTTGGTGTGCAAAACTGTTACTGTTAAGCCCCAACGGGCTATACGGATTATTAGCCGCATTCACCGAATCGGCGAAAGCCTGAAAGTTGCTGACCATATCAGATGCAGCTTGGTACGTAGTAAAGATCACGGAACTCTTCGCTCCTGGATTCCAATCGATATGCTGCGAGTTGAAGATTTTCACATCAGCCTGAACTCGACCGAAGAAGCTAGAAGCTCTTTCACCATCGTAAGTCGCATACTCTGATCTGACTTTTCCCCAAGCCGCTCGAGGACCCGCCCTGACGGCCCATTGTGCACCAGTTGTATTATCAGTAATCACAAGATACGCGTGCTTTGGGGCAAGTGGACCAAGCCACTTTAGCCATTTGGATATCGGATTATAGCGGGGCTCTACTGTCGTATTCCCTGTTGGCGCAGGCGTCGCTGCCGACTGCTGCGTCTTTTGGGCCAAAGCGCAGCCCTGGGCTTATGCCTCGACGCGTTCGCGCTGGCCCGACTTGGCGGCGCGGAAGATGGCCTCGATGATGGCGATGTCGCGCCGACCCATTTCTCCGGGGACCGACGAAGGTGTGCCGCGGAGGATGCATTCGGCGAAGCCATCCATCTGGCGGGCCTGCTGGTTGAAGCCCGTGATTTTTTCGAGCCGTCCTTCGCTCGTGCGTCCCGCGATGCCATCGTAGGAAAAGGCCGGGTCGAGTTCGATCCAGCCGCGGTCGGCCTCGGCGCGGAAGCGGTTGGAGTAGCGCGCGAAGCTCGTCGTGCCTTCGCAGACCGCACCGTCGGCCCAGCGCAGTTGGAAGTCGATGCCCTCCTCGACCTCGTCGAACAGTTCGGGGCGGGTGACCTCGTGCTCCTGCGCGGTCACGCTCTCGGGTGCCTCGCCAGCCTTCGCCATGCAGGCCGACTGGATGACGTAGATCCCCACATCCATCAGCGGGCCCCCGCCCATCTCCTCGGTGAGGCGCCAGGAGCGATGGTTCACGGGGAAGCCGAAGCCGCCGCTGAGACGCTCGAAGGCGCCCCACTCCTCGCTCCGCGCGAGTGCCTTGACGCGCTGATGATAGGGGTGGAAATGCAGGCGGTAACCGATCGAGAGCAGGACCCCGTTGTCCTCGCAGGTGCGGATCATCGCATCGCAGTCCTCCACGCTCGGCGCCATCGGCTTCTCGCAGATGACGTGCTTGCCCGCGCGGGCGGCTTTTTCGGCGGGTTCGCGGTGAAAGCCCGGGGGCGTGACGACGTAGACAATGTCGATCTCGGGGTTGTCCGCGAGATCGTCCATCCCGTCGTAGTGGTAGACCGAACTCTCGGGAAAGCCGTACTCGCGGGCCCACGCCCGGCCCTTTTGCGCTTCGCCCGTGACCGCCCCGGCGAAACGACAGAGCTTCGTCTCGCGCAGCGAGGGCGCAAGCTGGCCGCCGGCATAGCTGCCGAGGCCGACGAGCGCGACGCCGAGCTTGTCGCGGCCCCGGAGCAGATCCTCTGCCGGCGCGTCGGCCGCGCGAAGCCAGTGGAGTCCGCCCCCGAGGGCGAGCGAGGAGAGGGAGAGACGGTGGAGAAAGCGCCGCCGGGAGGCGCAAGGGGGAGCGGAGAATCGAGCCATCTCACAAGCATAGGCGTGGCTCCCTCGCGCGCAACCCCGCAGCGTCCACCGTCGTTTCCGGTGCTCAGGGGCGCGGTGGCGTCCCCACCCGCTCGCCTTCGGGCGTCATCGTGACGGAGATCGCGATGGTGTGGTGACCGCCCCCCGTGACGGCGCCGCGCACGAGGCTCACGTCAGTATAGTCACGCCCCCGCGCCACCGCGACGTGTTGCTCGCCACAGACGAGGTCATTCGTCGGGTCGAGATCGACCCAGCCCTGCCCCGGCAGGTAGATCGAGACCCAGGCGTGGGAGGCGTCGGCGCCGACGAGGCGCGGGCTCCCGGGCGGCGGCTGGGTGAGGATATAGCCGCTGACGTAGGCACCCGGCAGGCACTGGCTGCGCAGACAGGCGAGCATGAGATGGGCAAAGTCCTGGCAGACCCCGCGACGAAGTTCGAGAAACGCCTCCACCGGAGTCGTCACGTCGGTCGCCTTGGGGTCGAACTTGAAGGTCCCGTGGAGGTGGTGCGCTAGCTCGAGGGCGGCCTGGAGAAAGGGCCGTTCGTCCGCAAAAAAAGGTGCCGCAAACTCTTCAATCGCCTCCGCGAGGGGCACGGAGGGCGAGCCGTAGCAGAACTGCAGGGCGTGCAGTGCCTCCTCCGTCGTGCGGTCGAGGACGGCCGCGCGCACCTCCCTGCAGGTGGGCGAGAGGTCGGGCAGGAGGGACAGCATCGGCTGGACCGTGACCTCGCTCTGGGAATCGACAATCAGTTCCTGATGCGACTCCTGGATGGAGAAATACTGCACCGTGTTGCCGAAGTAGTCCTGCCGCTCCACGACGTCTTCGGCGGCGGGGCGCACGGTGAGCGCGAAGCGGTGACACTGCTGGCGCGCATCGGTGCGGGGCTGAAGATGCGCCGAGTGGTGCGAGACCGCGACCGGCGCATCGTAGATATAGTGGGTGCGGTGCTGGATCTCGTAGGTGGCCATCAGAGGATATCGCTTCCACCGGCGTAGCCGTCCATGTGGATGACGGAGAAGTAGCGCGCACTGATCGCCTCGGAGAGGCGGGCGAGGTGGCCCGCGAGTTCGTCGAGGGCGGTGGCGAGGGCGACGCGCTCCCCGTCGACCAGTTCCTCCACCGCGCGGTCGAGGGGAAAGAGGTCGATCGCCGCAAAAAGGCCGGCGGCGGCACGTCGGATGGGCTCGTCGGGCGAGGCCGAGCGGTGATGCGGCAACTCCGGGAGATGACGACGCAGCCAGTTGACCTGAAAAGCGAGCGAGCGCGGATTGCTCTCGTCGCGCAGGACCAGGTCGAGGACGGGTCGCACCTGGAGCGCGGTGAGATAGCGGCGCCGGTAGGTGAGGACGCTGTCGGCG
>JBKHAU010000410.1:0-3044 GCA_046542725.1 Opitutales bacterium | reverse complement strand
CCTTTTCGTTGGTGAGGTCGGTGCAGGTGAGTTCCGCCATCGCGAGGACGAGGCGGCCGCCCTGCAGCACGCCGTCGGCGAGTTCGACCGCACCCTCCTTGAGACCGACCGTCCCCTCGTGGACACTGGCCACGTTGCGGCCCGCCCAGCGCAGTTCGCTGGACTCGCGATCGAGCTCGAGAGCACCGTCGACCCGGGGTGGGGGGCGAAGCGGAGCGCCCTCGACGAGCGGAAAGCCCGCCTCGCGCCATGCGGCCACGCCGCCGCGAAAATCGTAGATCTCCTCGTAGCCGGCGCGCTCGAGGCGCTCGGCGGCAAAGCGGGAGGCGCCCGAGTCGTGGCCGGTCCCGTAGACCACGACGGGCACGTCCTTCCCCTTCACTTCGGCCGCGACGTCGTCGAGAAAGGACATCTTGAGGACGGGAAGGCAGATCGAGCCTCCGAGCTGGGCGGAGGTGAAGACCTCGGCGACCTCCACACAGAGGAGCTTGGCGCGCAGATTCTTCTCGAGGAGCTGCTTGAGGGCGGGGGCGTCGATTTCCTGGATGGCCATGGGCGCAACAAACCGCTCGCTCGCCGCGGCGCAACCTCGGGGCGCCTTATCCGCCGTTCGTCGCCCGGCCTGGCTTGTCCAGGAGCAGACTGTAGAGAAGCATCCAGCAGGTGCCGACGACGATGCCACCGTCGGCGAGGTTGAAGGTCGGCCAGCGGTAGAACTGCAGATCGAAGTCGAGGAAATCGACGACGTGACCGCGCAGGACGCGGTCGAGGGCATTGCCCACTATTCCCCCGACGATGAGGCCGAAGGCGACCTGATAGGGCAATCGGATGAGCTCGAGGGCGCGACGGAAGCGGTAGATCGCGGCGAGCACGATCACCGCCACGATGACGAAGACCCAACCGAGGCCTTCGCCCAGACTCCAGGCCGCGCCGTAGTTGACCGTGTAGATGAGATTGAAGACCCCGGGGATGACGACCGTGCCGCTCGCCGGCGGAAGGACGCCGAGGGCATAACCGGAGCCGTGCACGATCCACGCCTTCGTCAGCTGATCGAGGACAAAGACCGTCACCGCCAGCCACCAGAAATGGCGGTAGGCCCAGACGCGCGCGGCGAGCGGACGCGGGGGGCGCCGAGGTTCGCCGCTAGTTGTCGCCGTCATCGTCGCCGAATGAGACGCCGTCGGCGGCCCCTTCACTGAAGAAGGCGCCCGCGCGCGAAACCCGGCGGCGCGCATTCATCTCGTACTGGCGCTGCCCTTCGAGGGAAAAACGGGTAAAGGGCACGGCCTCGAGGCGCTCATCGCTGATCGTCTCGCCGGTGATCTCGCAGACCCCGTAGGTGCCGTTGTAGATGCGGTTGATGGCGGCCTCGATTTCGGCGAGGGCCTCCTGCTCGGAGGACACCACGCTGAGGGCGAAGTCGCGGTCGAAGGTATCGGTGCCCGCATCGGCAGAGGTGGAAAGGTCGCCGGTGTCCTCCTTCTGGGATCGCTTGAGGGTGTCGTTGGCGTGCATCCCGAGGCTCTCGTGGACGTGCGTTCGCAGTTCGATGAGCAGATCGTAGTATTTCTGCCACTTCGGCGGCACGGTGCGCTGGTGGGGGGAACCGGGTCCTCCGCCGGCTCCACTGGGGCCGAAGCCGAGGATGTCCGCGAGGCTCGCGGCGGCGTGTGAACTGCGCGCGGCGGCGGTTTCTTCGGCGGCGGTCGGGGAGGGCGCGACGGCCTTCTTCGCGGCGACCTTCTTTTTCGTCTCGGGGGCCGGCTTCTTCGCTTCCTCCTTGGCGCGCCGCTTGAGGATCTCGCGCACGTCTTCGAGGGTGAAGACGACGGGGGCGGACTTGCGGCTGCCCACCTTGAAGATCGCCGGCGTGTTGTGCTTGGTGCGCTTCAGGAGGTCGCTCGCCTTGGGCTTGCTCGAGCCCTTCTTGGTCGTCGCCTCGGCGCTGGCGGCAGACTTCGCTGCCGATTGTTTCCTGGCGGCGGATTTCTTTGCCGCCGCTTTTTTCGCCGGAGCCTTCTTGGCCTCGGAGGGGCGCTTGCTGGCGGCCTTCTTGGCAGCCTTCTTCGGTGCCTTTTTGGCGGCGGTTGTCTTTTTCGCGGGCATAGACGGAAAGGGGAGGAGGGGGTTGGATGGAGCGCCGGACTCAGGCGAGGGCTTCGGCGCAGCGTGGGCAGGTGGGCTCGATCGCGGTCGGCACAAGGGTTTCGACGGTTCGCCAGCAGCGCGGACAGCGTTCTCCCTGGGCCTGGGCAACCTCGATGCAAAGCGCGGCGTCTGAGCAGGTGTCGTGCAGAGAGACGGCTGACACGATAAAAAGTTCAGCCAATTCGTCGCCATAACGCTGCGCGGTCGCAAAAACCGGGTCGGCAGCGCTTCCGCGGAGGGTGACGGCGGCTTCGATCGACTTGCCGATGCGCTTCTCGCTGCGGAGCTTCTCGAGCTTCTCGTTGACCGTCTCGCGCAGGGTGAGGAGCTGCTCGACGTCGCCCGCGATGGTGCCCTCTCTCCAGCCCTCGGGCACCTGCGGCCAGTCGTTGAGGGCAATGCGCACGACGTCCTCGCCCTGCTCCTCGCAGAGTGCGCGGTAGGCCTCCTCGGCGGTGAAGACGAGGATCGGCGCGAGGAGGTGGAGGAGGGTGTGCGCGTGGTGGTGGATGACGGTCTGGGCCGAGCGGCGCGCAGGGTGGTCGGCGCGGAGGGTGTAGAGCCGATCCTTCAGAATGTCGTGGTAACGCGCCGACAGGGTGACGGTGAAATACTGGTTGAGGAGCTGGTAGGCGCGGTGGAATTCGTATTTCTCGAAGGCGTCGGTCACCGCCGTCGTGAGTTCGGCGAGCTGGTGCAGGGCCCAGCGGTCGAGCGGGGTGAGGTCGGCCGGGGCGACGGCATCGCGCGTGGCCCGGAAGTCGAAGAGGTTGCCCAGCTGGAAGCGCAGACTGTTGCGGATCGTGCGGTAGGTGTCGGCCGTCCCGCGTACGATCTGCTCGGACATCGCGACGTCGTTGCGGTAGTCGGTGCTGGCGACCCAGAGGCGGAGGATG